>JAHCBA010000012.1 GCA_019634625.1 Verrucomicrobiia bacterium | reverse complement strand
GTTACGGATCCGGCACATGACCGACGGAGTGTTCCTGGGATCGAAGGAGTTCGTGGACGAGATGTGGGAACGGCACCGGGACAAGTTCGGCAAGCGGCGCAAGAGCGGCGCCCGCACCATCCGGGGCGCTCCGATCCCTGGGCTTACCGTGTTGCGAAATCTCCGCGTCGAGGCGGTGGGGTAACTCGCCGCATCTGGGATGACGTCACCTCACCGACAATCCGGGGCGACACGGCCCTGCGTTCCGTGCATCCCGGAGTTGTAGGGAGTGATGCGAACTTCGCCAAGCATCGCTTCGGAGGGCCGAGTTCCACGAGGCCGCAACGGCGTGGAGCGTTGGGTTGAGGACTCGCGGAGCTCGTCCCTCCGATTCGCTGCCTGCTCACCCATAACTCCGGGATGCACCGCCCTGCGTTGCTCCGGCATCTTTACCCTTTCCTCCGGTCTTGGGGACGCCTACAAGCACGGCCATGGATCCGCTGCTGAAGCTGCTGCGAGAGAACGCCGCCCTGAGTCCCGAACGGCTGGCCTCTTTGTTGGGGCTCCCCGAGGCGCAGGTGCGCGAGCGGATCCGGGCGTACGAGGCGGATCGCGTGATCCTCGGCTACCGGACGGTCCTCAACGAGGAGAAGTTGGGCCGCGAAATGGTCCGGGCGGTCATCGAGGTGCGAATCACGCCGGAACGCGGCGGCGGGTTCGATCGCCTGGCCGATCGGATCTCGAAGTACACCGAGGTGGAATCCTGTTACCTGATGTCCGGCGGGTATGATCTGCTGGTGGTGGTGGTGGGTCACGATCTGCGCGAAGTCGCCACCTTCGTTTCGGAGAAACTCTCGACGCTGCAGGGCGTCATCTCGACCTCGACCCATTTCCTGCTGAAGCCCTACAAGGAACAGGGCGTGCTGATGGGAGGCCCGGCTGCCGATGAACGGCTGCCCGTCACGCCCTGACCTGGGTGCCTCCCGGCCCGCTGGACGTGTCCCTCTCGATCCAGCCGGTCTTCCCCCTGACAGGGAAAAGGCCCGCCACCAACGTGACGGGCCTCGGGCGAAATGCGATTTCCCAACGCGATGCGCCGGACGCCCGAAGGCGCTTCGCCGGCCGGACCTATGAGAGTTCGGTCGTCCCGTAGGACAACGCCGACAGTTCCCGGCCGCTCTCGGTGGTGATCTTGCGGGTCTTCTCATCGAAGACGCAGGCCACGTTGAGCCGCTCGGACATCTCGGCGAGGGAGACCACCGTCTGGACACGGATGGCGAGGTCGATGCTGCCGTTGGGTTCCTTGCCCGACCGGATGCAGTCGAACCAGTTGTTCTCGTGCCACTTGATGGCTTCGATGGGCGCCAGGTTGTTGAAATCCTCCGGATCGATGTCCTCCGCGTAAGGACGCTCCGGCTTGAGTTCCACCCGGTTGCCGCCGATGTACAGCGTCGCCAGGTGGCCTTGGATGATGTCACGCAGCCCTTGCTCGCTGACACTCGAACTGCAGACCATCAACTGGTAGCCGCTGGGGAACTCGACGAGGGACGACACCGTTTCGGGCACGTCCCGTTCCGGGGTGCCGGGCGTGTTCCGGTCGGTGTGAACGTTCCGTGCCCCGGTGGCCACCACGCGACGCGGAAATTCCGGGTTGCCCGTGGCCAGCATCAGCGGATGCAACCGGTGCGGGAACAGGTCGCCCAGGAGGCCGGCGCAGTACGGGTAGTATTTCCGCCAGCGGAAGTAGTCATCGACCGAAAACGGCCGGTTCTGCACCACCGGCCCCTTCCATTGTTTCCAATCGATGTCCGAGGCGGACGCCCACTGCTCGATGGCGTAGTTCCACTCGCCCTTCGGGCTGTTTCGCATGTACGACCCCTGCCCCAGCACCAGGGGCCCGATGCCGCCGGCCTTGCACAACTCGGCCGCCTTGTGCCATTTGGCGTCCGAACAGCCTTGGGAACCGACTTGGAAGACCTTCTTGGTCCGCTTGCAGGCATCGTACACGTCGAACGCCTCCGGCAGGTACCGGGTCATGGGCTTCTCCACGTAGATGTGCTTGCCCGCATTCAGGGTGTCGATCGAGATCCGGGCGTGCCAGTGATCCACGGTCGAGCAGCAGATGGCATCGATGTCATTGCGCTCGAGAAGCTTCCGGTAGTCGTCGAAGGTCGCGCAACTGCCGCCACCGTCGCGTTCCGAGGTGGCCTTGGCCGATGCGGTGCGGTGCTTGGAGACGTCGCAGACGGCCGCGATGGCCACATTGTTCTCCGCGAGGCCGGCCTTGATGCTGTTGAGGTGGGCCATTCCCTGCCCCCCGACCCCGACGAACCCCACCACGATGCGGTCGTTGGCTCCGATCACCCGGCCGGTGGACGGAGCCAGGCTCTGTCCATAAACCGGAGTCTTGAGAGAGGACACGGCGGCGACAGCGGTGGCGGCGACGGCACTCTGTTTGATGAAGTCTCGGCGGGTGGCCTTGCCCGCGACAGTCTGGCCTGATCTGGTCTGCATAGCTCGGGACGGTTTGAGGGTTGCGGTCGTGCAGTGGAACTTATGGTTTTGGGGGCCCCGGTCAAACCTGAACTTCTTCTGAAACCGTGTACCCGTGCATCCCGGCGTTGTGGGGAGAGGTGCGAACTCCGCGCAGCGTCGCCTCGGAGGGCCGAGTTCCACGAGGATGCAACGGTATGGAGAATTGGGTTGGGGACTCGCGGAGCTCGTCCCTCCGATTCGCTCTCCGATTCGCGGCCTCCTCACCCCCAACTCCGGGAGGCACCGACCACCGCCTTTCCCCTGCCGGACTTCCGCGGCCACCCGTGGCTTGCCTTGCGGAACACGGCGGCAAACGCTCCCGCATGACGGGCGTGGAACGTTTTGACTTCGTGGTGCTGGGCACGGGCATCGCCGGTTTGTTCTTTGCCCTGAAGGTGGCGGCCCGTGGCCGGGTGGCCCTGGTGACCAAGAAGAGCCGGGCCGATTCCAATACCAACTGGGCCCAGGGCGGCATCGCGGCCGTGCTGGGTCCGGGCGATTCCTTCGAGGATCACGTGCAGGACACCCTCGATGCCGGCGCGGGATTGTGCCGCGAGGACATCGTTCGCACGATCGTCAGCGAGGGTCCGGACGCGATCCGCGAGTTGATTGCCTTCGGGATGCAGTTCGATGCCATCGAAGGTTCGGACCCGGCCACACGCGGAACCCCGCACCTGACCCGCGAAGGCGGACACTCCCGTCGCCGGGTGCTGCACTATCGGGATGTGACCGGGCGCGAAGTGGAGCGGGCCCTCCTGGCGGCGACGGAGCGGGAACGGAACCTGACGGTCTTCGAGGGCCACCTGGCCATCGACCTGATCACGCGGCGCAAGCTGGGATTGGCCGGAGACGACCGCTGTCTTGGCGTGTATGTGCTCGATCGGGCGACGGGAGCCGTCAAGGCGTTTCAGGCCCCGGTGACGGTGCTGGCCACCGGCGGATGCGGAAAGGTCTATCTCTACACCACCAACCCGGACATCGCGACGGGGGACGGCGTGGCCATGGCCAGCCGGGCGGGGGTGTCCATCGCCAACATGGAGTTCATTCAGTTCCACCCCACCTGCCTGTACCACCCCAAGGCCAAGTCCTTCCTCATCTCCGAGGCGGTCCGCGGCGAAGGGGGCATTCTCAAGACCCGCGACGGGTTGGAGTTCATGGACCGATATGATGCCCGGAAGTCCCTGGCCCCGCGGGATGTGGTGGCCCGGGCCATCGATTCGGAGATGAAACGGAGCGGCGCGGAGCACGTGGTGCTGGAAATCACCCACAAGCCGGCACCGTTCATCATCTCGCACTTCCCCAATATCTACCGGACCTGCCTTGAGTACGGGATCGACATGACCAAGGAACCGATCCCGGTGGTGCCGGCCGCCCATTACCAGTGCGGGGGCGTGGTGACCACCCTGGACGGCGAAACCTCCCTGCCCGGCCTTCTGGCCATCGGCGAGGTCGCCTGCACCGGGCTCCATGGCGCCAACCGCCTGGCCAGCAATTCGCTCCTCGAAGCGGTGGTCTGCGCCCGCCGTGCCGCCCGCCAGCTCCTCGATCGGCAGATTGCCGTTTCGGACACGTCCATCCCGCCCTGGCGATCGGGCCAGGCCGCCGACGCCGACGAGATGGTCGTGGTATCCCACAACTGGGATGAGATCCGGCGCCTGATGTGGGACTACGTCGGCATTGTCCGGACCAACAAGCGACTGCAGCGGGCGGCGAAACGCCTGGCCCTCCTCCAGGAGGAAATCCGCGAGTACTACTGGAACTTCACTGTCAGCGCGGACCTCCTGGAGCTGCGGAATATCGCCACCGTTGCGGAGTTGATCGTCCGCTGCGCCCTCGAGCGCCTGGAAAGCCGGGGACTCCACTACAACCTCGACTATCCCGATCCGGACCCCGCCTGGGCCCAGCGCGACACCGTGATCGGCGGTATCGCAGGGCCGGGTCCGTGAAAGGTGGAGTTTGCCGC
This sequence comes from Verrucomicrobiia bacterium, assembly GCA_019634625.1. Lineage (NCBI taxonomy): Bacteria > Pseudomonadati > Verrucomicrobiota > Verrucomicrobiia > Verrucomicrobiia bacterium. The sequence goes on along the minus strand of JAHCBA010000012.1, from coordinate 167,126 downwards.
AACGCGCGAGACGCGGTAGGTGTGGTGGGTCGTATGGATACCGTCTTTGGCGTTCTCGCGGGTCTGGCCCTGGCCGCCGCATGCGGATTTCGCGTCTTCGTTCCCCTTTGGGTGGCCAGTCTGGCCGTGCATGCCGGCTATCTCGAACCCACCGAGGGGTTCGCCTGGCTCGGCACCTGGCCCGCCCTGATCATGTTCACCGTGGCCACCGTGGCTGAAATCACCGCGTACTACGTCCCCTGGCTGGACAATTTCCTCGATACCCTCGCCTCCCCCGCCGCGGTGGTCGCCGGCAGCGTCGTGGCGGCTTCGTTCGCGGTGGATATGGACCCCTTCCTTCGCTGGACGCTGGCCATCGTCGCCGGCGGCGGACTGGCAGCGACCGTGCAGACCGGCACGGTTGCCGCACGCGGGATGTCCCTCTCGATGAGCGGCGGCATCACCAATCCCGGGGTATCCACCGCGGAACTGGGCGGTGCCCTGGTCACCAGTACCCTGGCCGTTGTCATGCCGTGGCTGGCCATCCTCGGCCTGGTGGCCGTCGGACTCCTGGCCGTCACCTTCGTCGTGCGACGCCGGTCCGGCAGCCGGGTCGGCTGAAAACCTCCCTGTCTCCCAGTCCCCGCTATCGCTCAACCTCTGAGGGTCATCCCTTCGCGGCTCCTAGTCGCCATCTCCGTCGGGTGCCACATCGCCAGGCGGCGCCGGGAGGTCGGCGGCGTCCTCCAACGTTTCCCGCACCACCCCCTTGAACACCTCGATCCCCTCATCGAACGCGGCCGCCATGGGAATGACCCGCACCTTCGGAACCCGGCGCTTGAACGATCGCAGGTTCGCCTCGGCGGCCGGTTCATCCATCTTGTTGGCCACCACCAGGCGGGGACGCCCAAGCAGATCCGGGTCGTACCGTTCCAACTCGAGCAGAAGCTGACGATAATCATCCCACGGCCGGCGCCCGTCGGTCCCGGCCATGTCCAGGACGGTCACCAGCGTCCGGCAACGCCGGATGTGACGGAGGAAGGCGTGTCCCAATCCCACATTGCGGTGGGCCCCTTCGATGAGCCCGGGCACATCGCAGACGACGATCCGGTGGAAGTCGGGATACTCGACGATCCCGATTTGAGGGGTGAGCGTGGTGAAGGGATAGGGGGCGATTTTCGGACGCGCCTTGGAGATCGCCGTCAGCAGGGTGGACTTCCCGGCGTTGGGAAACCCGACCAACCCGACATCGGCCAGGATTCGCAATTCGAACAGGAAATGACCTTCCTCCCCGGGTTCCCCCGGCTGGGCAAAGCGCGGCGTCTGGCGGGTGGCGGTGGCGAAGTTGCGGTTGCCCAAGCCACCCCGCCCTCCCTTGCAGAGCACCAACCGCTGCCCGTGCGCCGTCAGGTCGGCCACCAACTCGCGCTCGTCGCCAGCCCCGCCTGCTTCGGGCGATTCGGCGGAGAGATCCACCTCCATGGCGCGCACCGAACCGACGTGTCGGATCAGCGGACGCTGGCTGGTGCCCGCTTGGAGGAGGGGCGCACTGGACGGTCGGGAGGGCTCGGCGGGGGACTCCGCTTCGGGAACGACCGGAGGTTGAGGAACCGGGTCCGGCAGGCGCCACACCAGTGTGCCGCAGGGGACCTTCACGAGCAGATCCTTCCCGGCATGGCCATCCATCCCCTTCCCCATTCCATGGTCCCCATTCCTCGCGATCAAACGGGGCTGGTAGAATTGCTGGATGAGGTTGTTGAGGTCGTGGTCGGCCTCGAGGATCACGCTTCCGCCGCGCCCTCCGTTGCCGCCATCGGGACCGCCCTTGGGACGGTAGGCCTCGCGCAGAAAGGCCACGCAGCCCTTTCCGCCATGGCCTGCGCGGGCGAAGATCCGGACCTCATCCACGAACATGGCAGAGAATGGAAAAGGCGAGGCTGGGTGCCTCGCCCTTTTCGAGAGGGGTCGAGACCCCGGAAACTAGTTTTTGTCGGATTCCGAAGACGATGCGCTGTCGGCCGCCGCCAGCGTCGCCGGGACCGGAGCAAGCACATGGATCCGCCTTGCGTGGGTCTCAAACTTCACATGACCGTCGGCCAGCGCATACAAGGTCCAATCCCGCCCCACTCCGACGTTTCGACCTGGATGAAAGCGGGAGCCGCGCTGCCGGACCAAAATCGTGCCGGCAGTGACCTGCTCCCCACCGAAACGCTTCACACCCAGCCGCTTGCTGTTGCTGTCGCGCCCGTTGCGCGAACTGCCCTGACCTTTCTTGTGTGCCATGGGTTTTCCTCAGCCTTGGATCTCTTTCACCTCCACCACCGACAACTCCTGCCGGTGCCCCTGTTTCTTGTGGTACCCTTTGCGCCGCTTCATCTTCCAGACGATCTCCTTCTCGCCTCGCTTGTGCTCGATCAGGTCGGCAACGACCTTCGCTCCCTCGACCACCGGCGCGCCAACACGCACCTGGCCATCACGCTGGAGCAAAAGCACCCGCTCGAAGGTCACCGATTGCCCGGGCTCCACGGCAAGACGCTCGATCTCCAAACGATCACCGGCCGCAACACGGTATTGTTTTCCGCCTGTCTCTAGAACGGCATACATAATACTGGCCCCCAAAAAGGGCCGAGACCTTGCGCCGATCTGTTACCCGGTGTCAACGACTCATTTCGACTCATCTCAATTCCGCTCAGCGGGGATCCTGACATCCTGACCCTGGGGCGCCGACAGGCCGGCGCCCCAGGGCACCCCCCCCTCTCAGCCGTCGCATACTTCGCGAACGGCCCGTTCCACCTCCTCCCTGGCACGGCCGGTGACCCGTTGGATCCGCCCGACTAGTTCATCCTCCTTGCCCTCGACGTAGGTCAGGTCATCGTCCGTGAGCTGCCCGTACCGCTGCTTCAACAGGCCTTTGGCGACATTCCAGTTCCCCTTGATCTGCAGTTTGTTCATCCGCGTTCCTTTCGTTGGTCTTCCGTTTCAGATCCGAATCGTCGCGGCGCCGTCCGCCACGGCACCGCCCCCTCTCTTCGCAAAGCGGGTGCCAGGAACGCACCCGACTCGACGGCAACCGCCCAACTCCCGTCCACAACCCTGCTGAACCGGCGGAATTCGTCGCCTGCCCGAACCGCGATGGCAGCCCGAAATGGAGACGTTTGGAACTCACATGGCAGGGCAAAACGCCCAGGCACGGAGCTCCACCGTTGCAGAATGCATGATCGCCGAACGTGACTGTCATGAGCGAATCCGCCTGGAATTCCGAAATAACGAGGGAAATCCCGATATCCACCAGGTTCGGCATGCCGCCCGCTGAAGGAAGTAGCGAAACAATCCCGTTACGACATGAACTACTCTCACTTCGAAACCCCCACTGCCCTGCGAAACGACCTTCACTCCCTGGCCGACAGCGCCCGATCGCTGCTCGACGCCACATCCGAAGCCACCGATCGCCGGATCACCGAGGCAAGGGAACACCTTCTCCGGACCCTCGATCGCGGCCGTGACGGCTTTTGTCGCATGCAGGAGCGGACCTTCGACGGAGCGCGAGCCGCGGAACGCGTCGTCCGTGAACACCCCGTCACGACCGCCGCCGTCGCCCTCGGGCTTGGCGCCATCCTGCTCTGCCTGCTGTCCGGAAGGAGAATCTAACACGCCCCATCCATGGCAGCCTGACCCGTCCACCCGCGGGCCCGGAGGAAATCCCGGGCCCGCCATCCCCCAACTCCCGCATATGCTCTACACCCTGGCACTCGTTCTGGTCATAGCCTGGCTCCTCGGACTCGTCTCCTCCTATACGCTGGGCGGCTTCATCCACATTCTCGTCATCATCGCGGCCGTTGTGATCCTGATCCGCCTGATCCAGGGACGCCGGATCCATTGATTGCGCCCGCCCGTGGCACGAGCGGAAACGGTCACGGCTTGATGAACATCCGGACGCCGGTTCCTGGACGTCTCCGGGAGGCATCAGCCCGCCTGACTTGGAACCGGGGTGTGCCCCCGGATTCGAGCAACCGACGGTTGCCGTCCGGCACGACACGCTTGCGACGCGGATTCGGAAACCGCTTAATTCGCCCCCGGTCGTCGCCGGGCGCTCCGGCCTGCCCGTATGCGTCCGGTCCCAATCCAACGCCACCCATGTCCTACACCACCTGCACCGTCCCCGCCCATGGCGCCAAGATCGCCATCGCCGGCGGGAAGCTCGAGGTCCCTGATCAACCGATTATTCCGTTCATTCGTGGCGACGGCACGGGGCCCGACATCTGGCGGGCAAGCGAAAGGGTCTTCGATGCGGCCGTGGCCAGGGCCTACGGGGGCCGTCGCAAGGTGGCCTGGATGGAGGTGTTCGCGGGGGAGGAGAGCCATCGCCGCTTCAACGAATGGCTGCCGGACGACACGGTGCAGGCCTTCAAGGAATTCCTGGTCGGAATCAAGGGGCCCCTGACGACGCCGGTGGGCGGGGGTATCCGGTCCCTGAACGTCGCCCTGCGCCAGCTCCTCGACCTCTATGTCTGCCTGCGACCGGTCCAGTACTTCACAGGGGTTCCCAGCCCGGTGAAGCACCCGGAAAAGGTGGACATGGTGATCTTCCGGGAGAACACAGAAGACATCTACGCGGGGATCGAGTACGCCGCCGGAACTCCGGAGGCTGCCAAGGTTCTCGAGTTCCTGCAGCAGACCTTCCCCAAGCAGTTCGACAAGATCCGCTTCGGCACGACAGGGAAGGCGGAGGCTTTCTGGAAGAGTGTTGGCTCGGAGGGCTTCCCGACCGAGGTCCAAGTGGGCCTGGGGATCAAACCGGTCAGCTTCTCCGGCAGTGCCCGCCTGATTCACAGCGCCATCGCCTATGCCGTCCGAGCCGGACGCAAGTCCGTCACCCTGGTCCATAAGGGCAACATCATGAAGTTCACCGAGGGCGCATTCCGCGACTGGGGATACCAGGTGGCGAAAGAGCACTTTGGGGCGGTCGAGATCGATGGCGGACCCTGGTGCCGCATTCCCGAAGGCCGGCCCGGAGCCGGCATCGTGATCAAGGATGCCATTGCCGACATCACCCTGCAGCAGGTTCTGACCCGGCCGGAGGACTTCGATGTCATCGCCACCCTCAATCTCAACGGGGATTACCTGAGCGACGCGCTCGCCGCGCAGGTGGGCGGCATTGGAATCGCCCCGGGCGGCAACATCAATTACATCACCGGCCACGCCATCTTCGAGGCCACCCACGGCACGGCGCCCAAGTATGCCGGCAAGGACATGGTCAATCCCGGTTCGGTGATCCTGTCCGGGGAGATGATGTTCCGGCACCTCGGCTGGACAGAAGTGGCAGACCTGATTCTGAAGGGCCTTAACGGCGCCATCGGCAGCCGAAGGGTCACCTACGACTTTGCCCGGCAGATGGAAGGGGCGACGCAGATTGCCTGCAGCGAGTTCGGGGAGAACATCGTGGCCCACATGGGCTGATGGCTGAGTACCGGTGGGGGGGGGTGGCTCCATGTTCCTCCCCTGGCCAATCCGGACGCCACCTGGGCCGCAGCCCGCCCGGTTTTCCGGCCCACCACCGCCGGCCCACCACCGCCGGCCCACTACCGCCGGCCCATGCGGTAGTTCTCGAAGGCCAGCAGTGCCATCAGAAGGGTCAGGAAGACGCGCCCGCTGAGCAGCGCGAGCAGCGCGACGGCCGTGGCGCATACGAATCCGACCATGCAGGTAAGCTGATATCGCCGGTCCCCCAGGGTCGTTCGCAGCAGCAGGCCGCCATCCAAGGGCTGGATCGGGAGCAGGTTGATCAGGGTCCAGAAGTAATTGATCCAGACGAGATAGACCAGGACCTCCCGCAGGTCGCCCATCCCGGGCCGATGGGCCGTCATGCTCAGCAGAAGGATCGCCAACGTCCCCAGCGCAAAGCTGGCGGCCGGACCCGCTGCGGTGACCAGCAGGTCCTCCTTCCGGTTGAACCGGGCCCCGTGCATGATCGCAGCCCCTCCAAATCCGTGCAGCACGATCTCCGGATTGGCCCCGTACCGCCGTCCCACCGACGCATGGCCCAGCTCATGGACGAGGATCGAGAAGAAGACGACGATGATCCAGATCCCCATCCCGGCCAGGTTGGCCACGCTTGAATAGGCCCCCGGCTGGAGCCCCCCGCCCAGCAGCAGGCAGGTGATCCAGAACCAGAATTCGACTGTCACGGGGTACCCGAAGATCGTGAACCTCAGCATGCGGGCCCCGCCATGCCTTGGGATCGCCCAAATTGCAATCCCGTCCACCAACCCTGCGCAGCGCGCCCCCTTCCCTGCCTCGCAACGCCGCCACCCCTCCAACCACCGCCTGCCCCCCCCAATTGAGTGGACTCATAAAACAAATAGGCAGGTTGTCTATTGTTGACGCTTTATTCCACCACCCCTCCCGACTCCCGGCCCGCCTCCCCAGAAATTGCATCCCGCCGAGGTCGATGCCCTGTCGCCCGTCAGTCAACTTCAAGCTGTCAGACTATTTATAGGGAGGCCCGTCAACATCAGTATGCCGGGCGTATTATCTTGGGTCATGGCCATGATGGGCTCGTGCCTGACCGGACTCCTTAGAACTTTCCCCGCAACGCAGAAGTGGGCATGCGAGCCCGGAGGTCCGGAAGAATGCGTCAACAATCCTCAAGCCATACCGTTCGCTGAGCGCTGAGGGTTGGGCTCCCGGGTCAAGATTCAAAAGGCCCCAATCCATTGGGGCGGCCTGAAAGATTGACCCTCGCGGGCCGGCCGGCCACGACCTAGCATCGCCCGGTGGCGGTGCGCAACGTGGTGGTGGACTGGGGCGGTCAATCCCTCCGGAATCTGGGCGATCTGGCCATGCTTCTCGTGGCCGTCCGGCGCCTCGAACACCTGTTCCCCGGCGTGCAAATCCATGTGGCCACCCACGCCCCCGAGGCGTTTTTGAGAGTCTGTCCCCATGCCTTTCCTCTCCTCGAGGACGCCCTCCAGGCGCTGTTCTGGCGCCGCCTGATCCCGGGTCGCATTCACGATGTCTGCCCATTTCTTGGACGCATCGAGGATGTCGCCCTCCGGCGCTGGCCGCTGGCCGTGCTGAATGGCCGTATCCGCCGTTGCCTGCGGGACCCGGCCATGGCCGCGACAACGCGGGCAGCCCTGAATGTCCTGTACGAAGCGGACCTGGTGGTGGCCGCCGGGGGCGGCTACCTGAACGATGTCTTCCCAGGACACGCCCGCCGCGTGCTTGGCCTGCTTGAGACGGCTCTGCATCTCGGGAAGCCGGTGGCCTTGTTCGGGCAGGGAATCGGACCGATCCGGGACCGGCACCTGGGCGCCCTGGCTGGCAACGTCCTGCGCCGCGCCTGCCTGATCGCCGTGCGGGAGGAGCGTCACGGGCCCGCCCTTCTGCGCGACCTGGGCGTGGCGGAGGACCGTCTGTACCTGACGGGCGACGACGCTCTCGCCTGGGTGGACCCGCCGCCGGATCCCGAGCCTGGCCGGGAAGGGGCCGGCCGAATCGGCTGGAATGTGCGTCTTGCCCGCTACTCCGGGGATGGGATCGCGCCCTGGCAGGAAGTGGCGCGCAGGGTCTCGTCATTTGCCCGCGCCCATGGCACCCGACTGCTCCCCTGCCCCGTTGATGTGGGTCATCCGGACGGGGACGATGCCTCCGCCCGGGCGGTCCTTGAGGAAGCGGACCTCCTTGAAGATCCGGCTCCTCCCTCCACCCCCGAGGATCTGGTCCGGCGCATCGCCCGGTGCCGCATCATGGTCACCGCGAGCTACCACGCAGCGGTGTTCGCCCTCGGCATGGGCATCCCCACCGTCTGCCTGGCACGGACGGAGTACTATCGGGGCAAGTTCCAGGGTCTGGTGGATGCCTTCGGCGACGTGTGCCTCTTGGTCGGTTGGGAGGGATCGGATCCGCTTCCCGAGGTCGGCCCCTCATTGGTGAGAGCCTGGGGGGTTGGGGATGAAGCCCGCGAGCGCGCCCGTGGGATCACTGCCGATCTTGTGGGCCGAAGTCGGGCCGCCTACGACGCTCTGGCCTGCCGAATCGAGGAGAGACGGTACCGGTAGGCCCATCGAAAAGGCGCGGCCGGTCCGGCGTCGCAAATGGACGGAAACTTCGTGCATATGCACGAAGTTTCGGGTGGTTGCCATCCCGATTTGCTTGGAAATGGCCGGGGCCGGCTGGCAACCTGCCCGGCCATGAAACGCACCCTCTCGTCCCTGCTCCCGTCCCTGCTCCTTGTGGTGGTTACGGCCCTGACGGCATCGCTGACCGCAGCCGCTGCCGACGACGGATTTGTTTCGTTGATGGATGGCAAGACGTTCAACGGCTGGAAGAAGGCGGTTGAGAATCCGGATACCTGGACCGTGGAAGATGGCGCGTTCGTGGCGCGCGGACCGCGTTGCCATCTGTTCTATGTGGGGGACGAGGAACCGTTCGTGAACTTCCACCTCAAGATGGAGGTGATGACCAAGCCGGGATCGAATGGCGGGATCTACTTCCACACGCGTTACCAGGAGGAGGGCTGGCCGCGCTGGGGCTTCGAATCGCAGGTCAACGCCACCCACAGCGACTGGATCAAGACCGGAAGCCTGTACGGGCTCGTCAACATCGCCCGGGCCGCCGCGCCGGACAATCAATGGTGGACGCACGAGATCATCGTGCAGGGCCGGTCGGTGACGGTGATCATCAACGGGGAGCGGCTGTTCCAGTACAATGAACCCGTCGGGGCGGGGGCCGGACGCGATTTCACCCGGAAGCTGGACCGCGGCACGTTCGCGCTCCAGGCGCACGATCCTGAGAGCGTCATCTACTACCGGAACATCCAGGTCAAGCGCCTGAACTAGGTTCCCCCCCCGGATTGACTCCCGCGAAGGCGGCGACTGGCTTTCAGGCCGAGCCGCCAGTTGAAGGCGCGGCACGGAGGGCGGTCAGTTCGGTCTGCGGAATCGGCGATCAGGCTTGGGGGCAGTGCGGACAGGGCTGTCCGCGCTCCGGGCGGACGCGAGGTGGTTGACGGAAGAGCCCTTGAGTCTCAGGCATGGAACGTGTGGCGGTCCTCAATGTGGTCGGTCTCACGCCCCGGTTGCTGGGTGAGGCCACGCCCCATCTGTCGCGGTACGCCCGGGCCGGGCGGTTGAGCCGGATTGAACCCGCCTTTCCCGCAGTCACCTGCACGGCCCAGGCGACCTACCTGACCGGAACGCCGCCCTCCGGGCACGGCATTGTGGGCAACGGCTGGTATGACCGGACGCTCTCGGAGGTCCAGTTCTGGAAGCAGAGCAACCGGCTGGTGGCGGGCGAGAAGCTGTGGGAGACGGTGCGGCGGCGACGTCCGGGGTTCACCTGCGCCAAGCTGTTCTGGTGGTACAACATGTACTCCAGCGCGGACTGGTCGATCACGCCCCGGCCCTTGTATCCCGCCGATGGGCGGAAGGTTTTCGACATCCACACCTGGCCCTACTCGATCCGAACGGAGATCCAGCGCGATCTCGGTCCGTTTCCCTTCCCGACATTCTGGGGCCCGGCGGCGGGTCGTTCCACTCCGCAGGGCCCGCCCGAAGGCGCCAGCCGCTGGATTGCGGAGTCGGCCAAATGGATTGAGCGAAGACACCGGCCCGACCTGTCCCTGGTGTACCTGCCCCACCTCGATTACAACCTTCAACGCCTCGGCGTCACTCCGGACTCAACCATGCCTTCCCCGGCCGGCAATCCAGCGTGGCACCCCGGGATCCGGGCGGACCTGGAACGGATCGATGCGCTGGTTGGCGACCTGCTGGCGTTCTACGCGCAACGCGGTGTCCGGGTGATCGTGCTCTCCGAGTACGGCATCACCAACGTGACCCGTTCCATTTCCCTGAACCGGATGTTCCGGGAACGGGGCTGGCTGACGGTGAAGGACGAGCTGGGCCGGGACCATCTGGATGCGGGAGCGAGCCGGGTGTTTGCCGTGGCCGACCACCAGGTGGCGCACCTTTACCTCAACGATCCGTCGCTGTCAGACGAGGTGCGGGAAAGGGTCGCGGCACTGCCGGGGGTGGATCAGGTCTGGGGTCCGGAGGAGAAGCGGGAGCGGGGGTTGGATCATCCGCGCGCCGGCGATCTCATCGCCCTGGCGCGTGAGGATGCGTGGTTCGACTACTACTACTGGCCCGACGACCGCCGGGCGCCGGACTTCGCGCGCTGCGTGGACATCCACCGCAAACCCGGGTACGACCCGGTCGAGTTGTTCACCGATCCGGCCTTCTCCCCGTTTGGTCTCAAGGCGCGGGTGGCCTGGCGGCTTTTGAAGAAGCGGTTGGGGTTCCGGATGCTGATGGATCTGATCCCGCTCGACACGTCCCTGGTGAAAGGTTCGCACGGGGTGCGTCCGGCCGATTCGGCCGACTGGCCGGTGGTGCTGACGCCGTCCGGTTGGGACGCCCCGGCATCCATCGCGGCCACCGAAGTCCGGGACTTGCTGCTGCGGGCGTGGGAGGGCTGACACGCGCAGTCCTCAGTGTTTGATGAGGAAGAGGACGCTGGCGTTTCGGGGCCGGGTTTCGGCGCCGCCGGTGGCATTGGAATCGCCGGAGAGAATGACGGAGTGGCGATGGGCGCCGGCGGCGGCGGCGGTCAGGCGATGAGGGTCGGCCCCGACGGAGTCGGCGGCATCGATGCGGTCCACGGAATTCCCGCTGCCGTCGCCCCAGCGGATCTCATGGCCGTCGGAACGGTGGATGGGATGGGTGTGTTCGCCGGCGAGTCCGGTCTGGCCGCTGAGGAAGACGAAGTGTTTGTGTTCGGCGAAGGCGTCGTTCTGGAGGGTGCCGACCCGGTTGCCCTGGTTGCCGCCGGGATTGCTGCGGGTACGGGCATTGGCGTTGGGATCGCGACCGGAGCCGCCATCGGAACCGCGGAGGAACCGGCCACTGAGATCCGGGAGGTTGAAGTCCGTGGAGGGATCGGCGTCGTCGGTGCCATTGCCCCAGGCAACGCCGATATTCTGGAAGAGGCGCGGGTAGGTGGCGCTGGACACGGGGCGGCCGTCGCAGAGGAGCCAGCCCTGGGGGATGGTATTGGTGTTGCCGCCGAAGGCCATGATGGAGCCGGGGGGGACGAGGAGGTCGAGGACCTCCTGGGCGAGGGTGGCGAGGGTGAGGGTATTGGACTGGAGAAGTCCGGCGTGAAGGGAACGGGGCTGGAGTTTGGCGCCGGGGAGGCTCCCGTCGCGAATCTTGGAATCGAGGAGGGTGCCGTCGGCGGGGTTGTTGGTGCCGAAGAGGGGGGACCAGTCATAGCCGCCGAGGAGGCGGGTGTTGGCGCTTTCGCGGGCAAAGAAGGACGGGATGATGCTCTGGCGGGGAAGGAGGGGCGGGTCGGCGGGCCCGATTTCGCCGTCCTGGTTGGCGTCGATGGTGATCTCCAGATAGAGGCTGCGATCGAAGTCCACCTGGGACAGGTCGGCCCGGGTGCCGAGGACGGTGTTGACGAGGCCGTCGTTGACCGTGAGGTGATGGACTTCGCCGTTCCAGACGGCGCGACCGCCGACGGGGGCGTCGTAGATCTTGAACTGGACGACGCGGGTGCCGCCCGGGAGGGGTTGTCCCTGGGCATCGGTGAGACGTCCCTGGAAGGGGAGGAGGCGGGGTTCGGCGCCGAGGGCGACGGACAGGGAGTTGAGGGTGCCGAAGGCCGCGAGCATTGCGAGGGCGACGGCGAGGCGACGGCGAGGGGATGCGTTCGAGAGATGGGAAGGCATGGGAGGAGGGTTGGGGTTTATGGGGAGGATGGGTTGGGTTGGGGTTGGGGGTGGGGAATGGAGCGGTACGGGATGGATCACCAGGCGGGGGAATGGATGGGGGGAGGGGAACCGACCTCCATGCGGAGGTGGAGTTCGATGTCGTCGATGTTCTCGAGGCGCAGGGTGTTCTGGCTGTCGAAGCGGAGGACGATGTTGTCGCAGAAGAGGGGCCAACCGGGGACGGGGTTCATGGGGACCTGGGTGGTGCCGATGGCGGCGGGGAAACCGGTGGCGGAGCCGAGGAACGGTTCGCCGACGAGGCGCCGGTCGGGATCGCGCTGGTAGAGGGGGACCTGGAAGGACCATACGGCGCGGCTGAAGGTGGCGAGGCTGTCGGGGAAGAAGGCGATGCGATCGACGTTGCCGTAGAGTTCGAGGGAGACCGGGACGGTGCTGCCGGCGGCGAAGACGTTCTTGCCGGCGATCTTGACGCCGATTTCGCGGACCCGGTGATTCCAGAACTGGTCGAAGGTTCCGCCGGGGCGGTTCTGCTGGACGATGGGGACGGGGGCCTGCTGACCGAGGATGACGCGGGCCTGGTTGTAGGTGAGGGGAAAGTCGATGCGCAGGCGGCGGAGACCGTCGGCGTTGGCGGGGTCGCGGGAGGCGAGGTCGAGGAGGATGGCGCGGAAGCGCTGGACGCTCTGGCGGGTGAGGGCGGCATCGACGTCGTAGCGGTTGCCTTCGAAGTCGTAGCGGTAGTCGATGAGTTTGAAGATGTCGCGGCGGAGGCTGATGGGCTGGCCGCTGAAGGAATTGGCGTCCCAGAGGGTGGGGTTGTGGGGGCCGCGGAACTGGGGTTCGCGGAGTTTGAGGTCCCAGGCTTTGAGGGCGTTGAGGAAGGCGCGACCGCGGACGTGGTTGGCGATGGAGAAGACGCTTTCGGCGTCGGTGAACTCGTCGAACGAGCCGTTGTTGAGGGGTTCGATGGTCGAGCCGTTGGCCTGGCGGACCGGGTTCTGGAAGGGTTCGGTCCAGGCGGCCTCGAGCATGCGGGCGAGCTTGAAGAGTTCGATGCGGTACTCCTGGAGGAGGCCCTGGTATTCCTCCTCGGCGCGTTCGAGTTTGAAGGCGAGATTGGGGTCGCGATACCAGAGGGCATCGGTGACGCCCTGGTAGAAGACGTGATCCTCGACCAGGCGCCGGGCGCGGGCGTGGAGGGCGCGGAGTTCGGCGCCGGCGATGTCGGCATTGATCTGGACGACGGGGAGTTCCTCGATGGCGATCTGCTGGTCGATGAGGATGTTGCGGATGACGGCCTCGGAGTTGAGGGAATTGATGGCGATGGTCTCGGTGGCCAGGCGCATGACGCGAAGGGCCTCCTGGACGCCGGCGGGGATGGCGCCGGGGTTGTGATGGACGGTGACGCCGGAGGCGACGCCGCAGGTGCAGACGGAGAACTGGGGGGCGGCGTGGGCGGCGGCGAGGGCGACCTCGATGGCGGCGTAGGCGACGCCGTTGATGAACAGGGTGGCGTTGATGTCGCCGTTCCGTGTGAGTTCCACCTGCATGCGCTGGGCGTAGGAATCGACGCGGGCTCGGGCGGCGACGGCTTCGCGGAGGGCCTGGATGAGGCGGAGGGCCTGGGTGGCCATGAGGCTGCCGGTGCGGAGGGCGGGGGCGTTCGGGTCCTGGGCGTCGAGGAGGTGGTTGTAGGTGTCCTGGACGGCCTTGAGATAGGCGGCGCGTTCATGGGCGGTGCGCAGTCCGCCGTAGCGGCCGGGGTCGAGGCCGGTGATGTCGAAGAGCTGGGTTTCGATGGAATTGCGGAGGGCGACTTCGCGGTCGGCGTTGAGGGACTGGGCGAGTTCGGCGCGCTGGAGTTCGAAGGCGACGGAACCATCGGCGGGGGGACTGGCATCGCCGCCCCACTTGAGGCGGGCGGCCTCCTCGGCATCGCGGCAACGGGCGATCTGCTGGTCGATGGCGACGGGGTCCCAGGCGGAGACGAGGGCGGTCTGGGTGGGTTTGTCGCCGGCGAGGATCTGTTCGCGGAGCCGGAGGGCACTGGTCACGCTGATGCGGGCGCGGTCGATGTTGGCCTGGCGGTAGAGGTTGGGGGTGTCGTGGGTGCCGTCGTCGAGCTGGGCGGCCAGGGGGAGGGAGGCGAGGAACTGGGCGTGGACATTCTCGCGAAGGACCTGGACGGCGTGGCCCAGCATCCTGTTCTTCTCGGGTTCGGGGCGTTTGGCGCCGGCGCCCGGACCGGCGTGGGCGGAGCGCCAGAGCTGGTCGGCGTAGGCGACGGCGGCGAGACCGGCACGTTCAAGGGCGGAACCGTAGAGGTGGGCCACGGATTGAAGGGCCTCGCGGTCGAGGGCGGCGGGACCGCCGAAGTTGGGATCGTCGAAGCGGGGGAACGGGAGGATCTGGCTCTGTTCGTCGTCGAACGCGACGTAGTGGGGGACGGTGGGATAGATCGGGCTGCCGGCGCGGAGTTGTCCGGTGGTGTCCTCGGCAATGAAGTGGAGGACATCCTTGAGGCCCTGGGTGAAGTAGAGACGGGCGTAGGCGAGGGGTTTCTGGGCGGTGCCGTCGAACGGTTCCGTTTCCTCGGCGGGGAGGGCGCGGGTGTCGTTGCCGGAATTGGATCCGGGGTAGGCGATGCGGGTGGCGTTGAGGAGGTCGCGATTGCCGGCGTAGAGGTAGCCGCTGAGGAGGGCTTCGAGGGCTTCCCAGGCGATGACCCTGGCCTGAACGGAACGGGGCGGCGCGCCAGCGGGGAAGGTGTCGGGTTCGGGAGGTTCGGCGTGGCGGATCGCGACGGCGCGGGCCACGGCATCGAGAAGGGCGGGACGGTTGGGGGTTTCGCCACTGGCGCCGAGGAAATCGTCCACCAGGCGGTTCCGGGTCTTGGATCGCGGGAAGTCCTTGAGGTAGGCGCGTCCCTCGACGAGGCGGGCAAAGGCGTCGTCGAGATCGTCGGCGCGGGCCGGGGCGACGACGAGGCTGACGGCAAGGAGTCCGAGGAGCGGGGCGGCGACGACAGCGGCGACGCCCGGGGCAGGCTGGGGACGGTTCATGACTATTGGGCGGCGATGGCGCCGGTGAGGAGGCGGTAGTGGAGGTTGGCGGCGGCGGGGCCCGGGGCGGGGAGGAGATCGGGAAGGAGCGGATTGGGGGGCTGACTGCGCCGGAGGCGGGCGGGCTGGACGGACACGGCGGGGGTGGGGGCGGTGAGGATGGCGGCGCCGATGGAGCAGGTGAGCCGGAAGTGTGTGGCGATGGCGTGCGTGGCGAGGTCGGGGAGCGATGTGGTGCCGGGATGCGGATGGAAGACGTCGTCCTCGCGGGACGGCGTGAACCCGGCGCCGTCGAGGGCCTCGAAGGTCTGGGTGGCGTAATTGCGATGGGGGGTGACGAGGGTGTTGCCCCAGACGATGAGGCCGTTCTGGGCGTCCTGGGGATACTCGTGGGAACCGTCGCCGGCGCGGGTGTTGCGCCAGAGATCGGCGAGGAGCGCGTAATTGAAGTCCTCGTCGCGGAAACCGAGGGCATTGCGGTTGATGGACGGGTCGAAGCCGGGCACCGGGAGCGGGTTGAAGCCGTCGGAGGCGAAGGGCTGGCTGCGACCGGCGGGTGTGAGGCGGGGTTCGAGATCGATGTCGAAGGAGGCGGCGTAGGTCATCTGGAGCGGTGTGGCGGCGACGTAGGCGGCGCCGAGGGCGTTGGTGTCGCCGGGGCCGAAGGCGGCGGGGAACTGGGGTGTGAGGATGGGGAGGTAGCGGTCGGCGCCGGTGTCGGGGTCGAGGCCGACCCGGGTGGCGGGGAGGACTCCCGCTCCGATGAGGAAGGGTTGGAAGGCGTAGGCCGGATAAGGGGTGTTGGCGGTCTGGGCGGGGAGCCCGGTGGGTTCGCCGCGGAGGTCGGCAGGACGGGTTGGAGCGCGGCCGGGAGCGGGCAGGGCGATCACCTCGACCGAATACGCGGGGACGTCGCTGTCGGGCGGGGAGAAGGCCCGGGCGCGGTAATGTCCGGCGGCGGAGTAGTTGTGAAAGGCGGCATGGCCGGTGGCGGTGGCGCCATCGCCGAAGTCCCAGCGGACGGGGGCGGGGGCGACGGCGTGGAACTCGACGCGGGACCCGGCGGAGGCGAGGAGGGGACCGGCGGTGAAGGCGGGCTGGCCCGTTGGATCGGGGCGGAGTTCGAGTTCGAACGGGGATTCGGCGGTGCCGTGGAGGAAGCCGGGCACGCCGGCGGAGGCGGGTGGAGCGCCGGCGAGGGGATTGAAGCGCTCGATCAGGCGGCGTTCGAGCGGGGAGAGGGCGAGGTCGGGTTGAAAGGCGAAGGGACGGGTGAACCGGGGGTCGAGGCCGGGTTGATCGGGGTGGGCGGGACCGAAGCCCGGGCGCGACGCGGAGAGGTTGACCGGGAGCAGCGGGACGCGGCGGAGCAGGAAGCGCCCCTGATCGTCGGTGAGGTCCGAGTAGAGGCTGAAAGGGACGCCGTCGAGGGAGACACGGACGCCGGGGAGGGGGTTCGAACCGTCGGAGACGACGCCGTGGACATCGGTGACCGGCTGGCCATCGAGGCGAAGGCTCCAGTGGGCGAGGGTGACGGGTTGGGCGCCGTGGTTTTCGACGGAGAGTTTCCAGAGTCGCCCGAGGGCGGGTTCGGAGCGGGTTTGCCGGACCTGATGCAGGAAGGCGGTGAGATCGCCGCGGGTGGGGCGGTCGATGGGGAAGTTCAGGGATTGGAAGAGGCGCGGATGGATGCGGTCGGCGGACGGGCGTCCGTCGTAGAGGACAAGTTCGGCCGGGGGCGAGGCGGGGGAGAGCAGTTTGATGAGGAGGGCGGAATGGGGGACGGGGGCATTGAAGGCGAGGGCGACCTGGAGCGACTGCAGTTCCATCTCGGTGACGACACCGAGGGTCGAGTCGCGGGTGGCCCCGGGCGGGATGACGACGGGGTCGGAGTTCCTGCGGGCGACGACGGGTTCGATGCCGGTGTCGGAATCGGTGAGGCGCCGGGTGGCCAGGGGGCGGGGATGGCGTCGTTCGAGGCGAAAGGCGCCTTCGAGGACGATGGGCTGGCGGGACATGCCGTACACGATCTCGCGGTAGTCGCCTTCGAGGATGTAGCCGTCGGTGGGGTTGCCGTGGACGAGGGCGCCTTCGAAGGAGACGGTGCGCTGGACGGGGAACGGGAAGGGATTGCGGACATCGAGAATCCCGTCGTCGAGCCAGTCCACGTCCTCGCCGGCGGTGGGATCCGAATCGTCCCAGCGATCGTAGGGTTCGCCGTTCTGGTCGCCCGGGGGGAGGACGAAGGAGCCGCCGAGGACGAAACGGTTGCCGGCATCGGCGACGCGGTGTCCGACGAGGGGGACATCGACGGGCCAGACGAGGGCCTGGGAGCTGTCGATGACGCCGCGGAGGAGACCGTCGATGCGCGGGTCTTCGTAGAGGCTGACGTGGAGATCGATGTCGGGGACGGGATTGCGGTGGCCGTTGACGGAGTGGATGACGGCGTGGCCTTTGAAGTCGCCTTCGAGGCCGGGGATGTCGGCGACGACGCGGTAGGATTTGTCGCCGACGCTGGTGCGGAGGAGAAGGGTGCCTTCGTGGCGGCCGCGTCCGAGGTTCACGCGATCGAGCCGGAGATAGACGAGATCGCTTTCGAGGGTGGTGACGCCGGTGAGGCGGGTGTGGGAGGAGAGGAGGTTCCCCTGGGCATCGCGGACTTCACGTTCGCCGGGGGACGCGAAGAGCCGGATCCAGGGTTCGGGGGTATCGGGGTTCGAGAGGGGCTGCCAGATGGCCTCCCAGAGGAGGAGACCGCCGCCGGAAGTGGCATCGCCGACGTTGGCGATGCCGAGGGTCTGGATGTCTTCGCCGGGGAAGAAGCGGATGGTGTCCTGTTCCTGGACGGAGCGGGGCGGCGCGGGGGCGGACAGGCCGGAGACGTTGATGTCTTCGCGGGAGGGGAAATTGCCGAGGGGTTCGACATCGATGTCGGGGCGGACGGTGGTGACCAGTCTGGGGCGGAGGACGGCGGGGTTGAGGGCATGGATCCAGTAGCCGCGGCCGGGATCGGACTGGAGGTTGAAGGCGGGGAACGGGGTTTCGGGCGGGAGTCCCTCGAGGGGATTGGGGGGTTCGCCGGGGCCGGCGGGCTGGGGACGGAACATCTTCCGGAACGACTGGTTCTCCCAGGTCAGGAGGGCGTCGTAGTCGAAGCCGGCGGCGGTGAGGACGGCGAGGAGGCTGACGGGTTCGGTGTTGGTGACGGAGGCGGCGCCGAGGGGGATGCCGATGAGATTCCAGCCCGAATGCAGTTCGAGGGCGGGGAGGTCGGTGCCGCGGGGGGCGGTGCCGGTGACGGACCAGGCGGGGACATTCTGGCTGGTGAAGATCCAGTAGGCGCGGCCGGGTTCGATGCGGGGGAAGGCGAGGAGCTGGTTGGCGAGGGCTTCGGTGGGAGCCGCGGCGGGTTCCCCGGACGGTGCGAGGTAACGGAGCCAGCCGCCGCGGGCGGCTTCGAAGGTCCAGGCGGCCTGGAACCCGGGGAGGGTGGCGAACACCGCCTCGGGGGAGGGATCGTCGGGGACGATCTGGAAGGCGATGAGATTCCATTGCGGGGCGAGCCGGAAGGTCTGGGTGTCGGCGGGTGTGTCCGGGGCGGCGTGCAGCAGGAACCCGGCGGCAAGGGCGGCCAGGGTATGCGCTCGCGAGCGGGTCCTGCGGCGGGTTGGGGAAGGCACCGGGAACGCACGATCCGGGCGAGGGGCGTGGCAGGACGAAGGGGGGTGTTGCATGGGAGGCGCCGGGCGGGGGTTGATGAGGCGCGGATGGGCGCGGTGCATCAGGGGACGAGACGGACGCGGTAGAATCGGTGCGGTTCCGGATTGGAGGCGGGGAGCGTCACTTCGGTGGTCGGGGCGGAACCGGGGACGGGACTGCCGAGATCGGTCCAGGGTCCCCCGGGGTTGGGGGCGCCCTGGAGGGTGTACGACCTGCCCTGCACGGCGTTCCAGGCCAGGGCGGTCTGGGATCCGCCGGGGAGGACGGAGACGGAGAGGAGACGGAGGACGGAACTGGCGGAACGCGGGTCGGTGCCGGCGGCGAACTCGGCTTCGTTGGTCATGCCGTCGCCGTCGGGATCGGCATCACGAGCGGCTTCGGGGAGGGTGGGATCGCCGAAATGGGCGGCGGCCCAGAGTTCATAGGAATCGGCGGGCGGCAGGATGGCGAGATCGACGCGGAGCGTGCGTCCGCGCTGGGCGGCGTTGAAGCCGGCAACGGGGAAGGCTTCGCCGGAAGCCGGGGCGCCATTGACGGAGCGGACGGTTGCGGGAACGCCGTTGATGGTGGGGGCGAGGGTGTAGGTGGGAGGCGAGGCCGCGCGCAGGTCGAACGAGTTGCGGCCCGACTGGGCGGGGTCGGAGAGTTCCACGGCACCGAGGCGGCGCGAATCGAAGGGGACTTCGAGGATGTAGAACGACTGGCCCTGGGCCTGGACGATGCGGACCGCGGGGCGGGAGGTCGTCGAGAACGAGGCCGTCCGGGTGCCGTCGGAGACCGACCAGTGCGCGGACTGGATGGGAATGGCCTGGGAGGTGTTGGTGCGATGGACGACGGAGCCCCAGACGACGAGGCCGGGTTCGGGAACGCCCGGGGGAATGGCGGCGAAGGTGGTGAAGGCAGTGAGCTGCGCGAGGGCAAGGGCGAGGACGCGGGGGACGGATGGCGAGGCGTTCATGGGGGGGCCGGAGGCAGTGGGGATGCGGGGAACGACGGGGACGGGATGAGCGGCGGAGGGACTACTTCCTGTGGTTTTCGAGGAGGCGGTTGGACTTGCGGATCAGCTCGTTGGTCTGGCGGGTGAGTTCGCGGGTGCGTTCGATGCGTTCGAGGGTCTTCTGCGTCTCGGCACGGAGCCGCTGGGTCTCGGCGCGGTAGAACTCGGTCTCGGCCTGGTACTGGCGACCCAGTTCTTCGTAGCGCTGGCTGAGTTCGTTGTAGCTCTGGGTGACGCGTTTCCAGGTCCTGGCGTTGTCGCGGTACTGCTGGGAGATCTCCTCGCCCCAATCGAGGACACTGCCGGGACCGATGCCGACGTGGTCCATGACCTGGAGGGCGATGCCGGCGGCGGGGAGATAGGCCGTGAGGGCGGCCTTGCCGACGGAATAGACGGTGGTGGCGCCGTTGTAGAGGTTGGGCTCGTCCACGAACCGGGCGGTCTTCATGCCGATATCGACACCATCGAGGAAGAGGCCGGGGCCCTTGAACTTGGCGAGCTTGCCCGCGTGTTGCGCGACATCGGAGGCCGTGCTGGCGAGACCGACGGCCTTGCTCGCGACGTCGAAGGCGGCATTCGCCTCTTCAGGGTCGAGTCCGGTGGGGTCGATGTAGCGGAGCGGATTGTTGAGGGCGTAGGCGTAGGGGTGCTGCAGTTGGGGGTTGGCGAGGAACCGGGTCAGTTCCTCCGAATCGAGCCGTCCGGGATCGGCGAACTTGGGATCGGGCGAGAGGAAGCGCGCCAGGGGACCGGAGAACATGCGGGCTTCGAAGTCGTCGAGTCCGGTTTCCCGGTCCCGTTCCTTCTGGGCGAAGCGGTAGGGTTCGTCGCCCGCACGGGATCCGCCGGTGTGACGCACGACGCCGAAGGGGTAATAGGCGGTTTCCTCGATGACGGAACCGTCGGCATCGGTGATGACGCTGGAGGAGCCGAGGTGGTCCTGGTGGTAGTAGCGGAGGCGGAGGGGAATGTGTGGGAGCGGGAGGTCGAGCGGTTCCCCGACGCGCACGAACCAGGCGGAGCCGGGCGGAAGGGGGGCGGCGGGAACCGGAGCCTCCGGTTCGAGAAGGGGCGGCAGCCACTGTTGGGCGGCCGGGTCGAAGTGCCAGAAGCTCGCGGCCCCGGTGTCGAGCGTGGACCGGGACAGGGTCTCGAGACCGGCGCCGGAGGCGAAGGCGCCGCCCGGGGGGAGGGTGAGGGATTGGGGATCGGCGTAGGGACCGGCGAGGGAAAGAAGGGCGTGGAACGATGCGTGGATCCAGAGAACGGTGCCGGCGGGGAGATCACCGGTCTCGTCGAGGGGCAGCCAGGCCCCGACCGCGGCATCCCAGCGGGCGATCCAGCGCGGGTCCACGGCACCGGGCGGCTGGAGGGCGGGTCCGGCCAGACGTTCGAGGGCGTTGGTGACGGAAATGGCGAGGGCGACGAGGTTCCAGCCGGGTTCGAGCGGGAGGCGCTGGAGACGGGGCCGGTCGGAGAGGGACCCGGTGATGCGGGCGATACGGGTGGGACCGTTGAAGACGTACTTGGTGGGTTGACCGTGTTCGCGGACCTCGAAGTGTTCGCCGACGTAAAGGACGGTTTCGGATTCCGGAGCGGAGGAGGACGGGCCGGACTTGCGGGTGACGCGCTTGATCACGCGCCGCCCGGTGTAGTCGTAGGTGTAGTCGGCACGGACGAAATCGTTCTCGGCGGCGACGAGACGGTTGCGATGGTCCCAGTGGCAGGTGAAGCCGTGGGCGCGGGTGACATTGCCGTTGTCGTCGTAGGGAACCTCGGGAAGGCCGAGATCGGAGGGAGGGATGGAGGAGAGGGCGCGGGGTCCCGGAGGATCGCCGGGCTGACGTCCACCGCGCCCGGACGAGCCGGCGGCACCGCCATGGCCGAGGGGCCCGAGGTCGGTCAGGGAACGGCCATGCTCGACGTGGGGAATGTCGCTGCGCTGGTCGATGAGGCTGCCGAGCCGGTCGTAACGATAGTGGATGGCGCCGCCGTTGGAGGCCGGCGGGGCGGAATGGTTGTAGCGGACGCGGGTGAGCCGGTAGAGGTCGTCGTAGTCGAAGTGCTGGGTGTTGCGGCGCGGATCGGTGAGGGGGACGACGTCGTCGGGGCGTCGGTCATGAATGGCGCGGACGTTGGAGACGGCGTCGAACTCGTATTCGAAGTGAAGGAGGGCGGGCTGGCCGGGGAGGTGCCGCGAGACGGTGACGAGTTGGGCCAGGCGGAGACGGGGATCGTATTCGTAGTCGGTGCGGGTCCCGTTGCCGTAATCGATGCGGGCGATCTGTCCGGAGGGGCGGTAGCGGATGTCGGTGACCACGTCGCGGCCTGGGTCGCCTCCGATCCGTTCGATCTGGTTGCGGGCGTTGTAGTGGAAGGCGACGGCGTCGTGGTCGGGATAGGTCAGCCGGACCAGCCGGTCGAGGGCGTCGTAGTCGAAGCGGGTGATGAACGACACCGGGGGTTTGGGGTCCGGGAGGCGGATGCGCTTGACGGTCCATTCCTCGCGGCCGCGCGGGTCGTAGGACATGTGTTCCTCGCCGCTGGGATCGACGACGGCGGCGAGGAAGCCGCGGAGATTGCGGGCGTTGGCGAATGAGCCGTCGCCCAGGTCAATGGGACCGGCGGGACGGTCGTAGATGTAGGTGATGTCCGGCGCCAGGGGTGCTTCGGAGCCGGCTTCCTCCCCGGGGTGGAAGGTCTCGGTCAGAAGGCGGTTGGCGGCGTCGTAGGTGTAGGTGGTACGCCGGCCGCGGGCATCGACCGTGGCGATGAGGTTGGAGGCGTCGTCGTACTCGTGGAGGAGCCGGCCGCGGTCCGGATCATCCATCCGGACGAGGCGTTTGAGGCCGTCGTAGCGGAGGGTCTTGATGTTGCCGAGGGCGTCGGTGAGGCGGGTGAGACGGTGGTTGAGGTCGTACTCATAGCGGGTGGTCCAGGTGGCGGGGGTGTCGGCGGGGGAACCGTTGTCGGCGAGCCGGACCGTCTCGTGGACGGCGACGAGTCGGCCGAGGCCGTCGTAGGCTTCAACCGTGGGGGTGCCGGTGTGGGGGGAGTCGGGGAGGAGATCCTCCTCATCGAAGATGCGGCGCAGGAGGGGGAGGTGCTGGACGAAGGTGGCGCGGCGGGGACCGTTCCAGAACTCGGGGGGTGCCACGGTGCGGATGGATCGTCCGTTGGGATCGTAGAAGTGGTCGGTGGCGACGATGGACGGCTGGGCGTCGTCGGCGAGGGGCGGACGGCCGGCGGGCCAGAGGACGGGGAACTGGGGGATGTCGGCACTGGCGACGCGGTAGGGGAGCCATTCGGACTGGGGAAGGCCGCGAAGGTTGTAGCTGGTGGCGCTGCGGACGATCCAGGAACCCGGGACGTCGCCTTCCTCGAGGGTGGCGAGCTGGGTGCCGCTCCCATCGGTGTAGGTGGCGGTGATGAATTCGCCGGGCTGGCCGGACATTTCGCGGCGCCGGGTGACGACGCGGCTCACCGAACCGAGCGGCACGGAGGCGAGGGTGAGGCGGCCTTCAGGATCGTAGTGGAAGGCGCGGCCGCGGATGGGGTCGGCGGGCTGGTACTGGTGGGTGACGGTGGGGAACTCGGAGGTGTCGCCGGGTGCGACGAGGGTCACGAGGCGGGCAAAGGCGTCGTAACCGTAGGTGGTGGCATGGCCGTTGGCATCGCGCGAGGCGATGACGACGCCGAGGACGGGATCGTAGTCGGCTTCCAGGCGGAGATCCGGAGTGTCGCCGTCGAGCACCACGATCTCGGCGGTGGGGTAGGTGAGGAAGTGCGGATCCCATTCGGTGCGGCGCGCGTTTCCGAGGGCGTCGCGGGACTCGACGATATTGCCGTGGGCGTCGAAGCGGACGCGCTGGGTGGGGATGGCCCGACCGGGTTCGGGGTAATCGAGGCGCTGATGGAGGAGGGCACGGTCCTGGATGGCGCCGTTCAGGCCCTCGAAGGGATCGCCGTCGTAGCGGTAATCGGTCCGCGCCGCGAAGGCGCCGAATTCGTCGGTCACGACGACCGACGCGGGGCGATCGACGATCCAGAGGGCGAGGGCGTTGCCGCCGTGGGCGTAGGCGGTGGTGGTGACGATTTCGTCGTCGTGGCCGGGTTGATCGGAGCCGAGGTTGCGGACGAGGACGGCATTGCCGTAGTCGTCGTGATCGAACTCCTGGACGGTGAGAACGGCCGGGGTGACGGGGTGATCGAGGGCGACGGAGAGGAGGCCGTTGGCGTCGCGGACCTCGGTGACGCGGCGGCTGAGGAAGGCGTAACTGACGGAGCGGCCGTTGCCGGGGAGGACGTGAATGCCCTGAGCCGCGAAACGACCGGCGGGGATGGGGGGTGCGGGGAAGTCGCGATAATCCTCCATGATCCCGTCGGCGTTCTGGTCGGCGAGGTAGGGGAGCGGTTCGGTGGGACGGTAGAGGCGGCGGAGGGTCCACTCTTGGAGGGTGCGGGCGTACACGTAGGCGTCGGGGGTGAGGCGCCCGCGTTCCCCGGGGGTGGGGGCGAAGGTGGCGGCGGCGCAGCCGGCATCGAAGCCGCCGTCGGGGGCGGCATGGAGGACGACGGGATCGATCTGTTCCTCGATCCACTGGAGGCCTTTGAGGGGTTCCTCCTCGCGGCCGCCGATGACGGTGAACTCGTCGATATGGCGTTCGGCGGGGGTGGCATCGCCGTAGTCGTCGTTGTCGATCTGGTCGGCGGCGCCGGTATGGAAGCGGTAGCGGCGGACGAGCGAGGGGCCGCTGACCTGGCCGGTCGGCGTGCGGGCGACGTTCCAGCCCGAACTGACGTTCATGAGGCCGGTGACGGGATCGAGGATGAAGTCGTCGCCGTAGTCGATGCGCTGGGCGAAGGCGAAGCCGCGGAACTCGCGTTCGAAACCGTCGTAGAAGGGATCGCGATACCGGAACTCGACGACGGCGGCGTCCTCGCGACCGTCGCCGTTGAGGTCCTGTCCGCTGGTGGTGCTGACGCGGCGGACGATCTGGAGGGCGAGGGGGGCGTAGGTGGTCCAGGGGTGACCGGCCTCGCGGGCGAGTTGTTCGTCTTCGGCGGCGGTGCCGTAGGTGATGGTGGTGCGTTTGCCGATTCCGTTGTCGATGCCGGTCATGAGGCTGGGGGGACCGTCGGGGAGGAGTTCGAGGTATTCCCAGGTGTCGTGGAGGCCGGTGTTGCGAAAGAGAAGATCGAGGGAGCCGCTGGCGTTGAGGTCGGCAACCCGGAGGACGGTGGGGGCGACGGGATCGCGCGGGGCGTAGCGGGGAAGCCCGGTGCGGGTGTAGGGCGGGGACCAGCGCTGGCCGGCGATGTTGACGCGGAGGATGAGGACCGTCTCGGGGCCGCTGCCGTCGAGGATGAGGACATCGGCGAGGCCGTCGCCGGTGAAGTCGTCGATGAACACGTCGCGAAGGTCGGCCTGGCCCAGATCGAAGGGATCCCCGGGGACGGCGGCCATGACGTGTTGTTCGGCGTAGTGACCGGTCCCGGCGAGGGGCCAGTAGCGGATGGAGAGGCGGCGGCCGGCGCCTCCGGGGACGAGGTCGAGGGCGACGAGATCAAGGAGGCGGTCGCCGTTCATGTCGGCGAGGTGGACATGGGGATTGGGCTGGCCGTCCGGGGCATCGAAGGTGTTGGCGAGGGGATAGCTCGGGGGGAGGAGGGCTTCGCCATGGATCCAGCGGAGTTCGCGGCCGAAGTGGAAGGTGTTGACCTTCATGCCGGCGAAGGTGGGTTCGAGGTGAACGAAGTCGCCGCGCTTGTCGAAGTTGACGTCCATGTGGCGCGTGGCGGCGCCGCTGTAGGTGACGAAGGCGGGG
Source organism: Verrucomicrobiia bacterium (assembly GCA_019634625.1). Taxonomy (NCBI): domain Bacteria; kingdom Pseudomonadati; phylum Verrucomicrobiota; class Verrucomicrobiia; species Verrucomicrobiia bacterium. The sequence continues at coordinate 141,803 of JAHCBA010000012.1, read as the reverse complement.
GGATTCTCGATGAGGGTGGACTCGAGTTCGTCGGCGGTGAAGCCGAGGCGGTCCTCGTCCACGAGGTCGAGGCGGGCACGATTGCCGAAGGTTTCGAGGCGGAGGTTCGAACCGTCGCGTTCGAGGGAGGAGATGTCCACGAGACCCTTGCCGCGGGGATCGTGGATGACGGTCTCGGGCTGGCCGAGGTCCACGGGGGAGGAGCCGACGACCAGGCGGGCCGGAGCGAAGGTGAGGAGGGGCTGGCCGGTGCGGCGGGATTCGCCGCGATTGAGGGCAACGCGCTGGACGCGGCCGGCGCCTTCGGCGGTGGTGGCGATCAGGTCGGGGAGGGCGTCGCCGTCGAGGTCGGCGAGTTGTACGCGTCCGCTGGGATCAGCGAGATCGAGGTCCGGCGGTGCGGCGAAGGCCCGGCGTTCGCTGCGGGTGAGGTCGAGACCGGAGTAGAGGAAGATGAGGGGCGGAAGGTGGTGGGCGTCGCCGAGGTGGCCGGACTGGACCACGCGTTTGAGGAGGGTGACGCCGAGGTCGAGGTAGGAGCGCTGCCGCTGTTCGACGTCGGGAGTGAGATCGCCGGTCTGATAGTCGTACTGGAACCGATAGGCGCGCACGCGTTGACCGAGGCTGCGGACTTCGATGCGGGTGAGGCGCCGGTCGAGCCGGGCGGGAAAGGTGGGGCGATAATCATCGAGGGCGTCGGGTCGGTCCTCGTATTCGAAGAGCACCTCGTGGTGCCGGTCCTCGTGGTGGCCGTAGGTGATGCGGCTGGGGAAGAGCGTTCCGGGCCCGGGAACGTACTCGTACTCGATGCGGTTGCCGTGGAGGTCGGTGGTGGAATCGAGATGCCAGGCGTAGGTGCGATCGAAGTCGGAGCGACCGTCGAACCGGGGATGCTCGACGACGCTCCAGCGCTGGTTGGCGCCGCGGAAGCGGCCGAAGGTGTGGCGGGTGCCGTCGCGGTCGGTGGCTTCCCAGGCATCGGGGGTGCCGTCGCCGTCGGAGTCGATCTGGCGAAGGCGTTGGAAGGCGCGTTCGTTCTCGGCCCGCCAGTCGCGGTGGACGTTGTCGAGGGGGACGAGTTCCTCGCCCTGGAAGACGAAGGTGTCACCGGGATTGTATTCCGGGAATCCCTTGTCGGTCTGGCGCCGGATGGCGGGGAACTCGAGGGACCATCCGATGCCGGCGATGCCGTTGCCGGAGAAGGAGTGGTAGGCGAGGCGGACGGCCGGGGTGAGGCCGGCGCGGCCCGGGGGCAGCTCGATGGAGACGCCGTAGGAGGAGCCGCCGGTATTGAGCTGCGGTTCGAACGATTCCCCGAGGCCCTCGATCGAGCCGGCGCCGGAGGGCAGGGAAAGGACGCTGGCCTTGATGCCGGACTTGTCGGGTGGGGACTGGGCGGCGGCGGCGGCGGCAAGGAGGCACCCGGCCATCCAGGCGAGGCAGGTCCCCGGCGAGGGGCGGCGAGGGTCACGGAACCGATCGATCACGGACACCGCTCGGACCCGGCGGCGGGAATTTTGAAAAAAAGTTCGGGAGAAACGCGGCATGGGGATGCCATCGACCCGGAGAGGTCGTTCCCCATGACGGAGTTCTGGCAGAATGACTCAAAATCCGGTCGGCTGGCCGCGTGGGGTGGGTGGTGCGGCGCGGGACCCGGGGCCCTCGGGAAGCGGAAGGGCCTGCGACGCCGCGGCCGAGAGCACTGCACATGAAACCGGACGATCTTCAACCGACGCGCCACACCCTGGTGGGACGGCTCAAGGACCTGGAGGACCAGGAGAGCTGGCAGGAGTTCTTCAACACGTACTGGCGCCTGATCTACACCGTGGCGCTCCGTTCCGGACTGAGCGAGGCCGAAGCCCACGATGTGGTGCAGGAAACCGTCCTGACCGTGACGCGAAAGATCGGTGAGTTCCGGCCCGGTTCGGAGCACGGGTCGTTCCGGTCATGGCTGCTGCACGCTACGCGGTGGCGGATCGCGGATCAGTTCCGCAAACGGGCCAGGGTGCCGGCGCAGCCCTTGCGGGGCGGCGACGACACAGCGCGGACGGGCACGGCGGAGCGGGTGCCGGACCCGGCCGGGGAGGAGATCGAGGCGCACTGGGAGACGCACTGGCGCCAGAACCTGATGGAGGCGGCGATCGAGAACGTGCGGGGACAGGTGGATCCGGAGGACTGGCAGTTGTTCGATCTGCACGCGATGAAGGGGGAGACGGCGATCCGGGTGGCGCGTCGTCTGGGGACCCGGCTAAGCCGGGTGTACCTGGTGAAGTACCGGGTCTCGCGGCTGCTGTCGAAGGAGGTGAAGCGGCTCGAGAAGCGCTACGGATGAGAGGGGCAAGGGAGTGGAGCAAGGGGGTGGAAATCGCGCATCCACCGTAACCGGGACGCCGTGGACGGCGTTTGAAGCGGAGATGCGGCAGGAGCGCATGAGGCATGGCCTATGACCGGGGACAACGCGGACCTGGCGGCACTTCGGGAAAGGGCGAGGACGGGGGACAACGAGGCGGCCCGGCTCCTGGTGGAGGCATTGTATCCCCGGGTGCTCCGGATTGTGCGCGGCCATCTGCCCGCGCGCACCGCCGAGGAAGACCTGGTGCAGGACATCTTCCTGCGGGTATTCAACCGCCTGGACCGGTACCGCGAGCGCGATGGCGTTCCGTTCGAGCACTGGGTGTCGCGACTGGCCGTGCGCGTCTGTCTCGACCGCCTCCGGTCCGAACGACGCCGCCCCGAACTCCGGTGGAGCGATCTTTCGGAGGACCAGCAACGATGGTTCGATCATCTGGCCGGCGACGACACCGCCCCGGACGCGGACGATCCGAACTCGGTGCGCGAGCTGCTGGAGCGGCTGCTGGCCCAACTCCCGGCCGAGGATCGTCTGGTCCTCACCTGGCTGGACCTGGAAGGAAGATCCGTGAAGGAAATCGCCCGGCTTGCCGGTTGGACCGGGGTCCGGGTCAAGGTTCGGGCCTTCCGTGCCCGCGCCAAACTGCGACGTCTGGTCGGGCATTACAGAAAGGAACATCCCCATGAACGATTTTGACCGGAAATGGAAGGCCGCCGCGTCCGTGGCCCGTCGCGCCCTGCGGCACGATTCCCGGGCGCCCTTCGGATTCGCCGCCCGGGTGGTGGCGCGGGCAAGGGAGACGGAGCCCGCGGTGATTTCCTGGGATCTGGCGCTGCCCCGGCTCCTCGCCGCGGCCATCGTCGTGCTGGCCCTGTGCCTGGCCCTGGAAGCGCCCCACTGGCGGGACAACCGCCCGTTCGAGCCGGGAATCGAGAATGCCGTGGCCCAACTGGTCTGGTCGCTATGAAGCCCCTGCGGTCATGGAAAGCTTGGGTCTGCCTCCTCGGCATTCTCGGGGCGGCCACGCTGTCCGGGGGTGTGGTCGGTCATCGCATGGCCCGCCGCCACCTCGAGGCGCGCAACGATCCCACCACCTGGAACGAGCATGTGACCCGCGAGTTCGAGCGCATCGTGCGGCCCAGCGCGGAACAGGGCGCCCGCATCCAGGTTCACCTGGACCGCGCTGTGGACGAACTCAAGGCCATCCGCCTGGATACCATCGCCCGGAGCACCCAGGCCATCTGGCGCCTGATCGCGGAGGTCGAACGGGAGCTGACCCCGGAGCAGCTCCAGGCGTTCGAAGCGATGAAACCGAAACCCAGCGAAGTGACCCTTGAGGTGCTTCACCTGTCCCCGGACGACCTCGGTCCCGCACGGCCATCCCGTTGATCCGGTTCCCGGACGTAACCCGGGGCCGGCGCCCGGCGTTACGAGGGGTGCGGAGGCGATGACCGCCCACGCGACCTCACATGAACATGAAATCGATTCCGATCCTCCTGACCCTCGTCGTTTCGCACCAGCTCGTCTCCGCCCAGGAGAAGTTGTCCCGCGAGGAAGCCCTGTACTACGCCCGCGCCGTCGCGCCCCACGCCACCCAGGTCCAGGGCCTGCCTGTCGCCACCGAGGTCGATCTGACCCGTCCGGTGGCGATGCGGGAGGAGGACTACGGCGGACTGGTGCTGCCCCAGAAGGGGTTGACCGTCGAGACCCTGGCCGCGGCGGGTGAAACGCCGGTGCCGGTCGGGCAGCTCTGGTTTCACCGGCTCGCCCCGGTGCGCCATGGAGAAGCCGTTCCGCGCAGCGCCCTGCGGATGGTGACGGTGCGGACGCAGGGCGACGAAGCCACGGTTCCCCAATGCACCCTGGCCGTGCGCCGCACGGCAGCCGGGGCGTTGGAACTGCTGGTGTACGGCAAAGCCAAGGAACCGCTCCTGCAGGTCCCCCTCCGCTCCGTTGAGACCCCCGCCTCGGAACCCATCGACCTCGCGGCGGTGCGTGAAGGCGACTTCGGCCGATTGACCCTGAAGCTCCTCGGCCGGTACCAGGCGACCCTCTCCGTGACCGAACTGGCCGACTGGTAATCCGCGTCGCCCGCAGACCGGTTCGCGACCTCCATCATGCCCTGCGTGAGGGTCCGGGTGCCACGGCATCCGGACCCTTTTGCGCCCCTCCGGTCCACTGCTCCGGTCCAGGGGAGCGTCAACAGTCAGCTGTCAGTCCCATTATCGATTATCCCGGAGTTGCAGGTGAGGAGGCAGCGAATCGGAGGGACGAGCTCCGCGAGTCCTCAACCCAACGCTCCACACCGTTGCGGCCTTGGGCCTTGTGGAACCCGGCCCTCGGAGGCGACGCTCCGCGCAGTTCGAACCTCTCCCCACGACTCCGGGATGCACGGAGGGGAAAAAAGGTGCGGAAAAGGGGCTTTACAGTCCGGGGAGGGGGTCCCTAAGGTCTCGGCTCTTTATTTTGAATGGTATGGAAGCCGTTTCGAAGGCGCAGAGCATCAAGGAGTACGCCCGGCACGAGAAGGACACCGGTTCGCCGGACGTGCAGGTGGCGTTGTTGACCCGACGCATCAACCACTTGACAGAGCATTTGAAGGCGAATGCGAAGGATCACAGTTCGCGACGCGGATTGCTGATGATGGTGGGGAAGAGGCGGCGGTTGCTGGATTACCTGGGTTCGGTGGACAACGAGCGCTACGCGGCATTGGCGATGCGGCTCGGTCTGCGGCGGTAGGAAGCTTCGATGAACTTCCGATGCGCCGTCCCGGGACGGCGCTAGGTAGCCGTTCAGATCCCGGGGCGGCGCTGGCCGGAATGGCGGGCCGGGCGAGCCGCAGATCGTGACCCGCTTAACGATCCTTAACGATCCTTAACGATCCAACCGCCGGACCTGGGAAATTTCATTCAGTCTCCGTGAAGCCGGGATCACGGGCGCTGAATGAAGTTCCCCGCGCCCGACGGTTACGAGCTTGTAACCATGGCAGAGCAAGTTGTCGCCCAAGTGGGCGACCAATCCATCATCATCGAGACCGGGACTATGGCGAAGCAGGCGGACGGTGCGGTCACCGTTCGACTTGGCGAAACCATTGTGATCGTGGCGGCCGTGGCGGCCACCAAGGCGCGCCCCGGGCAGGAGTTCTTCCCACTCACCGTTGACTACCGCGAAAAGGCGGCGGCGGCGGGGCGCTTCCCAGGGGGCTATTTCAAGCGCGAAGGGAGGCCCTCCGAGAAGGAGATCCTGACGTGCCGCATCATCGACCGGCCGTTGCGTCCGTTGTTCCCCAAGGGGTGGTTCAATGAGGTGCAGGTTCAAGCCATCCTGCTCAGCGCGGACGGCCAGAACGATGCGGATGTGCTGGCGGCAAACGGGGCGTCGGCGGCCCTCCTGATCAGCGACATCCCGTGGGCCGGCCCGATTGGCGCGGTGCGGGTCGGACGCGTCGGTGGAGCCTTCGTGGCCAATCCCACGCACGACCAGCTGGCCGACAGCGATCTCGACCTGTTCTACGTGGGGAACGAACGGGAGGTGGTGATGTTCGAGGGGTCCGCCAAGGAAATTCCCGAGGCCGATTTCGTGGCGGCACTGCAGTTCGGCCAGGAATCCATCCAGCCCATCATCGCCGCGCAGAAGGAGCTGGCGGCGCGGGTCGGACGTCCGAAGCGGGCCATCACCGTCAATACGGTGCCGGACGACATCATGGCCCGTGCGCGGGCGTTGGCCGACATGAGCCGGGTGGTGCCGGCGCTGCTGACGCCCGGCAAGCTGGCGCGGGAAGCGGCTTGCAAGGCAATCGAAACCGAGGTCGCGACCCAATTGGCGGCGGAGTTCGGCGCGGAGAAGGTCACCGACTCGGTGGTGCGCGAAATCTTCTACTCGCTGCAGAAGCAGGCGATCAGGGCGTTGATTCTCGATCAGGGACAGCGGCTTGACGGGCGTGGCTTCGACGATCTGCGCCCGATCAGCGGCGAGGTGGGGATGCTGCCGCGAGCCCACGGGTCGGCCCTGTTCACGCGGGGCGAGACCCAGGCCCTGGCCCTGACGACCCTCGGAACCACGGACGACGTGCAGGAGTTCGATGCCTACACGGGCGGCGTGACGGAGAAGAAGTTCATCCTGCACTACAACTTCCCCAACTTCTCGGTCGGCGAGACCGGCCGGATCATGGGGCCGGGCCGTCGCGAAATCGGGCATGGGGCGCTGGCGGAGCGGAGCGTTCTGCCAAGCGTGCCGGCGGAGGACTACCCGTACACCATCCGTGTCACCAGCGAGGTCCTGGAATCGAATGGATCGTCGTCGATGGCAACGGTGTGCGCCGCCACGATGGCCCTGATGGACGCCGGGGTGCCGATTCAGCGGCCGGTGGCGGGCATCAGCATCGGGATCTGTGCCGAGCACAACGACGCGGGCGCGCTGGCCCGATACCGGCTTCTGACCGACATCATCGGGTGGGAGGACGCATTCTGCGACATGGATTGCAAGATCGCGGGGAGCGGGCAGGGCATCACAGGGTTCCAGCTCGATCTCAAGTTGAAGGGGCTGCCGCTGGACGTGTTGTCCGAAGCGGTCGAACGGGCGCGGGTGTCGCGTCTGCAGATCCTCGATGCCATGCGGGCGGTGCTGCCGGCGTCGCGCGAGGAAATGAGCAAGTACGCGCCGCGGATCCTCCGATTGAAGATCAACCCGGAGAAGATCGGCGCGGTGATCGGGCCCGGAGGCAAGAACATCAAGGCGCTGGTGGAACGTTCCGGCTGCGAGATCAACATCGAGGATGACGGGACGGTGATGATCTTCTCGATCGACGAGGAGGGGATGCGGATCGCCCGCGAGGGAGTCGAGTCCGTGGCGGCCGAGATCGAGGTGGGCAAGATCTACCGGGGCAAGGTGGTCTCGATCAAAGAGTTCGGGGCGTTTGTCGAGGTGCTGCCCGGTCAGGATGGCCTGGTGCACATCAGCGAGCTGGCCGATTTCCGGGTCAAGGCGACCGAGGATGTGGTCAAGCTCGGCGATGTCATCTGGGTCAAGTGCATCGGGGTGGACGAGAAGGGCCGGGTGCGACTCAGCCGCAAGGCGGCGATGGCGGAACGGGCCAAGGAACTCGAAGCGCAGGCGGGCTGAGCGGCCCGACCGCGTGTCGCCGCAAGGCTACGGCGGCCCCTCATCGAAACCCTCTGTCCGCCCGGGGCCGGAGGGTTGAGGTGAGGGGCCGCTTCGTTTCTTCGGGACCTTCCTCCCACCACCCCAGGTGGACGTCGGAATTCGCAGCGATGAGGACCGACTCGGGAGCGGAAGCCGCACCGTGAGATTGTCCCGTGATACGGATTCGACCCCATTGCCCTGCAACTCGCAGGCTGAGGGTGGGTGCCTACCTGCGCCGGGTCTCGTCGGGCCGGAGAGCCTCCTCGAAGGCGGGCATGATGCCGGAGAAATCGACGTCCGGGATTGAGAGTTTTTCCGCGATGACCGGAAGCGTTTCGCGCCCCCAACGAAGCAACTGCCTGCGGCGGGTCGAAGGCATGAAGTTCGGCGCAGGGATCCCGGCGATGAACTCTTCGAGCGCGGTGCGCGCGGGCAGCGCCAGGAGGGCCTGTTCCGACGGCAACAGCGTGGCGCTGTAAATGAACTCCAGCGCCGGTTCCGACGGGTGCGACGTCAGGGTGGCGACAAGCGCCTCGAGGTAATCTGGATGGCTGCGCAGGCGGGCGGTGGCGGATTCACGCACGGCGCGCCTTTGGGATGAATGGGTCAGGCGGAGGAGATCCGCGAAATCACGCTGCGGATCGAGCGTGGCAATCCTGCTGAGCGTGTCCCGGTCCGTTGGCCCGCGCCGGGCGAGCTCGGTGCCCAGACCGACGGCGCGCCCCAGCACCGGGACGGCAAACCGATAGCCAAGATACCCGCCGCAGAGCAGCAGGCTCAATCCGGCGCACCCAAGCCATGTCAGCTGGACGGGTGTCAACGGAATGCCGGCAGTGAGTCGCGGATTCATCGACAGCACGATCATTGCCATCGTTGCCACCGGGAAGGCATGGAACGGCATGCGCCCGAGGATCCGGGTGAGAAAATCCGGGTGGCGCGGAACCTCGAAGATGAAGAAGGACAGCGCCAGCATGGACAGCGCGGCACCGGTGGCGAGCGGGTACCACCCACCGCGGGCGGGACCCATTCCGTCAAGTCCTCCACTGGCGATGACGCAGCACAGTCCGATCAGCAGAAGCACCCACATGGCCACGAGGATCGCGCCCATCACGAAGAGGCCCGCGCCGTGATCGGTCTGGCCGTTCCGTCGGTGCAAGGCTTCGAAGAACATCCACTGAAGTGGCAGCCCGTAGATGACGGCAGCCAGGCCGACGCAGAGGTTCGCGATGGTTTGCAGCAGGGACGGGGAATTCATGGTCGCGGGAGGCCCAGTCAACACCTTCTCAGCCGACGGATCGCCGCAGGTTTGGCGTACGCACCCTTACCCGTGCCCGGCACGACAGCCCTCTGCGTGGCCAGCACGGTCCGAATCATCGCCAGAGTGGAACGGATGCGTTTCACGGCAGTTGGTCATGCGACTCCGCCTGGGGACCGTCATCGGTCGGGTCGTAACCGAATTCGAGCACAAGCGATTGGCGGAACGCGTCGCATTCGAGCGAGAGCGCCGCGCCTTCGCCACCGCTCGTCGCGGAACCCGCATAACGGGCCATCCAATCCACGGCCAGCTTGAAGGCCGCGACGGCGCGCGCCTCGTTGCCGGCGCGCTGAAAGGCGCGCATCCGCTGCGCATAAACCTCAGCGATCGAAGCCGCCACCCCGATGTGATCGATCGAGCGGAGCATTTCCTTCTCCATCTCTTCCAACCGGTCCGGCCCGTCGATGCCTTGCGCAGCGCACGCCCGGGCTGTGGCGTTCATCGGGGCTGGGCTGACCTCCGGCGGCGGCACGATCATCCGACGCTTCCACGTGTGGTGAAGTGCCGGAAGGACGCGGGGCGGTGTGAGGTCTTCCCCCAATTCGAAGAACTCGCGCATGTGACCGTTGCGGGGGCCGTCCGAGGCGAGAAGGGCAAAACGCAGCGTCTCGCGCGCACCGTCGCATTCGAGATCCAGCCAGATTTCCATCCGGGCAGGGTCCAGACCGAGGCCGCGCAGCACGGCGGTTTGGCCGGCGCGAAGGTGCTTGCCGGCCAGGTCCGTAATCTCCTGCAGCACCCTGACGCGGTGATCCGCCCGCAGATGGTCAATCGTGCAGGCCATGGGGTCTCATGCCCGGGGATGCTCGATGGAGCGAGCGGGATTGTGCGAAGGCGCGCCCGGCGGCGTCCGGTGCATCCCGGAGTCTTGGGTGACGAGGCAGCGAATCGGAGGGACGAGCTCTGCGAGTCCTCAACCCAACGCTCCACGCCGTTGCGGCCTCGTGGAACTCGGCCCTCCGAGATGACACTTCGCGAAATTCGCACCTCTCCCCACAACTTCGGAATGCAGGGTGCGGCGTCGGCAAGCCCGCCATCGGGGCGATGGCACCCCACTTAGGTGCCGCTGCGGCTCGGTCTGGGTTGGCAGGCATCGCGCCCTTCAGGCTACCCGCGGGCGTGGTCCCCGGGCATCGGACCTTGGTCGGAAGCGCTTCCGTTCGATCCGGGCATGTCGGTTCACCGGCGAGGTCCCGCAGGCAGCGATGCCGGGCTCAGGCTCTCAGGCGGGCCAGGGAAACGTCACGGACTTCGGCGCGTCCGCCGAACCGTCCGCTCTGCGGAGTTGGATGAACATCTCGATCCCGGACGGCTCACCGCTGGCGACATGAACCCGGAACTGGATGCAGCGCGGATCGCTCGCGCCCGGGTCGAAGCTGTAGCCCCACTGAAACCACGGCTTTCCCTGCGCGCCGGTCGCGCGGGCCTGGCTCTTCATGGCGTCGGGTTCGAAGACCGCTCCGGCGGTCTGCGAGGACTTGATGCGCACACTCCAGCCGAAACCATCCGTTTCCTTGTAGGCCACAAGGGCGTAGTCGCAGTTCAACACCGCATCGTAGGCGTCGAGATAGGCGAGCTGTTGGTACTGGGCGCCACCCGGGACGCTGGCGGGTGGATCGAGGAGCTGGGGTGTGTTCATGGGGGTGGGGGTGCGGGCTCAGCGCTGCCCGGTCGGCTTCGCACCGGTACCGAGACAGGCGTTGGACAGATCCGGCGGAACGGCCGCCGGGGCGACCACGTTAAGAGCTGCCCCAGTTACTCGGAACTCCATTCTGATGTGGGCATTCGTGTGCGGATGGATTCACGTCCGGATATGGGCCGAGAAATCGCTCGCCATTGAAGTGAATCATGTGATCAGGGTCCTCGGCGATCCACACTTCAGACTCCCAAGCTATCTGTGACAGGAAAGATTGCATTCTCCGGCGATTCTCGAACGCAGTCACGAACACGAGTCCTGCACGGCAGCCTGCGAAGAGTACCTTCAATTCCTTGCGGCGCTTGCCGTAGGCCTCCGCGACAAAGGCGTTGATGCCTTTCAGGCCCCTGAGCGGTGCCTGGGCATCGGACCAAGGCATGTCCGCCCGCAGATCGAGCATCGCCAGGAGGGCATAACCGGCAGTCTCGTTTCGCTGCCTAGGCCCAAATTGCAGCTCGGTCAGCGCCTCGACGGCCTCGGTGAGCTTGCGCTTTTGAGCGGAAGCCTTGCGCGTGGAATTACTGGCAGGCATGGACGTGCCGTCCTACGATTTCATCGATCTCGGCCTGACTCAGGTCGAGCCTGCCTATTTCCGCGCCCATCGCTCCCAGAGTATCCCGGTCAGGATAGGACAGTGTGCGCAGATCAGTAGCATTGACCTGCGTGTGCCCGCTGAAACGCCGGAAATACTGATCGACTACCGTCGAATTGAGAAACGCAAAGAGACCCAACGCAAGTTCCCGTTCCAGGCCGTGTCCTCCTGCATGGAAGTAGTTCAAGTGGTTTTCGAATCCGATCCACTCTGCGTGTACGAGGGCCGGATCCAATACGCAAGCAACCAGTCGTCGGCGCTCCTCCTTGGACGTGAATCGCTTCGTCAGCAGGTACATTCCTGATGGCACAAGCCACGGGCGCGTATGGGCGTTGTCGACGATTGCGTTTGGCTTCCGGGCGTCGGGCCTTGGCCAGTGAACAACGCCACCATTGAAGTGGCATGGATACAGCAGCGGAACCGTTCCAGGTTCGGGATCTTTCCGCAGTGCTTCCTTGAGCCGAAAATCCACGACACGACCCGTGGAAACCGAAATCCCGAGCGACGCCAGGCTCCCGCGAAGGAGACCCATGACGGACTTGGCATTCGCGTGGGCAGAACTGGAGGGGATATGAATGAACTTCTCGGGATCTTCAGGATGAACGATCTCGGAGAAGGAAGCCTGGGTCTCAGATACCGCGGCACGCGGTTCCCCGCTGCTCGTGGACACGATGAGGCGCGGCGCCATCTGCCGCTGCTTGATGCCGTGAAAGATTACGTTCTCCTGCAACACGGCTTCATCCCGGAAGGCAGCTTGCCGGGAGTCGAAAACGTGGAGGCGGTGCAGCTCCAAGTTGCCGAGCAAGTCCTCTCGGAAGGCGCGAAAATACGGACCATTGCAGAAGCTCCTGGGAGTGATCGCGACGATTTGTCCGCCCGGCGCGAGCAAACGCAACAACAGGGCCACAAATCCGGTGTAGAGATTGCTGGTCTCCACTCCGACTGATCGCAGCGCAGCTCTCTCGCGGGATGCTGCACGGATCTTCCGATACGGAGGATTGGCAATGGCAATATCGAAAATCGGTGGAGGTGCTCCGAACAAATCGCCCGCGAGACAGGTCGCCATCTCCTGAACGAAATCCGTTGGGCAAATGGTGAAGGAGAAGCGTATGCCGGCCTGGTCGCAGCGTCGCTCGCACTCGCTCATTGTAGCCGCCAAGTCGGGGAGGATCTCAAAGTCCAGTTCGTAGAGGGTTGCGTCAATTGAGCGGACATGGTCCCGCCCCTCGCAGCACCGCAAGACGAAGGCCAAGGTAAGCCCTCCCGCGCCTGCCCCGGCGTCAATAAGCCGGACCGACTCTGGCATCGGACCGAACATCGACGCCATCAATTCCGCCACACACGGCGCCGTCAGGAACTGTCCAAGTTCCCCTTGCCGTTCCCGACCGCCTACGGTTGCCGCGAACTTCATGTGGGTACGCTATCCGGCGGCGGCCAGAGATCCGATCCAGCACGGGAGGCTTGATTCCTGCTGCAACAAGGTCGTAGACCATGTTGCGGAAGGCATTCGAACTTCCCTGACCCTGCCCAGCCACGACCGACTCTCCGCGAGCCGGTCCTGAGACTCTCCCACGACCGCCGAATGGGGCACAACCCCGAATCCACCCAGCCTGGTCGCTCCAAGCCAGTGGGCTACCGGATTTCGTCATGGGGTTGCGCCGTCCCGACTGCGACCACAACCGCCGGTTCGCCACCCTTGGGCCGCCACATCCTAACGCTGCGCCCAGCGGGGGTGCCTGGGTTGCGATCAACCCCGAGGCGAGGGACTGCCGATACGCCAACTCCCAAATCAGCCGAACTCCATGGGTTCAAGCGATGCAAAGTCGGGCAGGAACCTCTTGGCCAAGGCGACCAGGCACGCCGCATTGCTGATACGTGTCGCCTTCCATAAATACTCCTCCCGGAGATCCGCAACAAACTCCTCGTACTCGCTTTGAGAGACACCGATGACGGCAAATCCATCCTCCTTTGAATAACCATCCACCAGTTTCAGCCCGGCCGTTGTCAGCACCAAATCGGTCTCGAGATTGTCGACGATGAAGCGTCGTTCCTCGCCAGAGAAGCGTAACGGCAAAAGGGACATGGGGTTTCAGCCAACGCCCGGCTCACCGATGCCGGCCCACTGACGACTGACTGTCAACCGCGACACGCTGCCGCCGTTCGAGGCAGGGCTGTCAGGCGGCCTCATATCAGAATGGATATCCGGGTCGTGACGAGTTCATTGTCATGGTGAACCCTGCTTCCTGGCCGACCGCCTGTTCGATCCTTTCCCCTCTCACGGAGGCACTGAGACACGGAGGATCCGGATCCGGATTCCCGGGGATGATTTGCGGGATGCGGTCCTGCATCAACGCCTCACCGAGATTCACAAGGCATCCCGGTCATGAACCTCGCAGACGGTCTCCAGCAGACCGGGCCCCGGATCCCGGTGTAACTCAGCAGCGCAGTCGGCGACAATGGTGCCCAGGGTATTTCTTCTCATCTCCGTGTCTTTGTGTCTCCGTGAGAGGCATCCATTGGATCGAACAGTCTTAATACACGCATGATCGCTGCGGTTAATCCGGAATCTTGAAGGGGCTTTGGCTGTAGGAGGGAAGGCTTATGAGTGCGCCTCAGAGGCGTCAAGGAGGAAGTCTGGTTCATGGTTCGTCGCCGTGCATCCCGGATTGGTGGGAGGAGGTGCGAACTTCGCGAAGCGTCCCCTCGGAGGGCCAAGTTCCACGAGGCCGCAACGGTGTGGAGCGTTGGGTGGGGGACTCGCGGAGCTCGTCCCTCCGATTCGCTGCCTCCTCACCCGCAACTGCGGGATGAACCGGGTTCGTCGAGGGTGGAGCAGGATGACTGCCCGCCGGGATCTGATCTGGGGGGGGCACCCGGCTGCCGGTGTCCCTACCGCGAGATTTGATGCCACCTCTCAGTCATAGTCTTGTTCTTAATCTTAATCTTAATCTTGCTCTTAATCTTGCTCTCGATGGCCCATTTCAGGGGTTTATGGTGAAGGGGGGACTGAGATTAAGATTAAGATTAAGATTAAGATTCAGCCTGCGATGTTGTTTGCCGGTCGGTCACTTTGCAGGCGATACTCAGCATGGTTCTCATGCATTCGGTCCGGGGAATTGCTCCGAATCAGGCCGACGAGGAGGCAGACAATATCCCGCAGCAGGGCTTTTCCCTCGTCCACCTCAGCCTCCGAAAGCTCCCCCTTGATCAAGAACAGATTGAGGCAAGCGGCACACTCCAGGCCCGAGCCACGGGATATGTCAAAGAAGCGGCATCGATCTCCCGGCGTGGAGCGACCGTTGCCTTCCGCAATGTTGAGAATGATCGAGGTTCGTGCCCGGTCGAGCTGGCTGTGAACCGCGGCGGACTTGGGAACGTGATCAAGGATTCCCTCGCTCCATCGCGCAAATGCCAGGGCTTTCTTGTAGGCATCGAGTCTTTCGTGGTCGAAGTGGGGTTTCACGGGGAGGGGAGATTAGGATTAGGATTAAGATTAAGATTAAGATCAAGATCAAGATCAAGATCAAGATCAAGATCAAGATCAAGATCAAGATCAAGATCAAGATCAAGATCAAGATCAGGATCAAGACTGGGGTGCGCGCGGGGATGGGTGCATGTCAGCGCTTTGCAGCAGGCCTCGTGCTTGTGATCGTGATCTCCGTTCCCGGTTCCCACGCGGAATGGGAGGGCCTGGTACGATCGAATCCAGCGGGCCGGACCCAAGGCGGCGATCGAAAGGGTGTGCCTTCGGGTTCCAGGACGAGATCGAGTCCCCAGCGGGGGATGGCTTTGGGGGAGCTCCTGAGACTTGAGATGCGACCTCGGCTGATCCTTCCCGCTCCCGCTCGCGATCTCTTCGATGCGCCGGCGACAGGAGGCTGTGAGGGTGCGATGCGGCGGGAGGGGGCGGGTGGCGATTACGGGCCTTCAAGCCAGACGCGGGCGCGGTAGAAGAGGGGGCCGGGGGTCCCGGCGGGCTGGATGTGGATCAGGAACTGGTTCCGGCCGGGGATGCGGCTGTGGTTCTCGATCGGAGTCCAGGGGCCGGCGACAGGGTCGGGGGCGGATTCGAGGGCGTAGAAGCGCTGGCGTCCTTGATAGCCGGGACCGTCGGCGGCGAGGGCAAGAAAGGTGACAAGGAGGTCGTCACCGTCGCGTTGCAGGGCGAGTCGGAAGGCGTCGTCGGGGTTTCTGGGGAGGGTTCCGGCAGTGTATTCGTGGGCGTCGGAGACACCGTCGCCATCGGAATCGATGTCGAGGCCGGAGGGGAGTCCGCCGAGGTGGGCGAGTTGCCAGGTGTCGGGGGCCCCGGTGCCGCGGGAATCTACGGGCAGTCCGAAGTCGAGGCGCTGGGCGACGCCGATGTCGGAGATGACATGGACGGTCTGGAACTGGATGCCGGAAGCGTTGCGGACGGTGAGGTGGACGGACTGGCCGGGTTCGAAGGCGCGGTGGGAGGAGGCGGGGGCTTCTTCGAGTTGAAGGCGGAGTTCGTAGAGGTGGGTGCCGAGCCGGGGTCGGGAGCCCATGCGATAGGTGGCGACGGGAGGGGTGCCGGGGGTGCGACGGGCCTCGATGAGGACGGTGGTTTCGGCGGCGGTGATGGCGCGGTTCCCGATGGAGACGGTTCCGTAGAGGATGTGGTCGGGGAGGGGGATCGCGGCGTGGAGGGAGGCCGGGACGAGCAATGCCGGGAAGGCCAGCGCGACGGCGAGGCGGAGGAGGGCGGCTGCGTTCATGGCGGGCATGGGCTTGGGGTCGGGATCGGCAGTGGCAGTGGCAGTGGCAGTGGCAGTGGCAGTGACAGCGGGCTTTGGGCTGCGGGTCAGTTGCCGCTGAGGCTGTAGGTCTGGAAGTAGAGTTTGATGTCGCTGACGGACTGGACGAGGCGGTCGATGCCGTCCTGGGGATCGCCGAGGAGGTAGGCACCGGGGATGATGAGGACCCATTGGGTGTTCCAGACGGAGCGGCCGACGAGGCGGCTGGTCTCGTTGAATTCCTCGAGGTCGAAGGCGGCGTCCTGGTAGGCGCGGAAGGCGGAATGGCGGCGGAGTTCGGTGAAGTCGCCATCGGCGGACGGCAGGAGGGGTTGCGGGCCGGCGCCGAGGAGGCTGGCCGGGGTGAGGGGATAGGGGACGGGGATGCGCTGGTCGAGGACCTGCCAGTCGTGGACGGTGAAGTCGTAGGCGTCGGAGGCGCGGAGGCGGTCGGTGCCGACGGGGACGAGATAGACGCGGGGCCGGGCGGCGAGGCCGGCGGTGTCGTAGTCGGAGAGCCAGACCGCCATGGAACGGATGCGGGTGGCGAACTCGGACGGGTCGTAGCTGGAGTCGAGGGGTCCGAGGGGCTGGTCGAAGAAGTTGCGACTGGCGTTGATGGTGGTGCCGAAGCGGAGCACGAGGCCGGGCTGGGGTCCGGCGGACTCGGGGGCGAAGGGGCGGCAGTAACGGCGGAACTCGGGGACGTCCCAGAGGTTGGTGACGGCGGCCTGCTGGAGGAGGGTGCGCCAGCTGGCGTTGGAGGTGTCGTTGGTGCCGGCGGGGAGGATGCGGAAGGCCTCGGTGCGAAGGGAGAAGCGGGTGCGTTCGGGCCGGTCGTTGTTCAGCCCAAGCTGCGGCTTGAGGACATCGAAGTTCTGGCGGAGGCGGCCGAGGACACTGGCGAGGCCGACGCGGCCGACCACGGGTTCGCCGCCGGCGAGTTCGCCGAGGCTGCGTTCGCGGACGATCTGGGCGCCGAGGATGGCGCCGGCGCCGGCGTCGGTGCCGAGGTTGAGTTCGTAGTCGTAGGCGGCGGCGGCGAGGTGGACGTAGCGGGAGGCGAGGTTGAACTGGGCCTCGTATTTCTGGAGGGCATCGTTGCGGAAGATGCGGAGGCCGAGGTCGCGATAGCGGTCGGCCTGGATGGTGCCGGCGGTGGCCTGGCGGAAGATCGTGCGCTGCACGAGCAGGCGCTGGCCCTCGGCGAGGGTGGCTTCGAGATCGCGGGCGGCCTGGAGGATGGCCTGGGTGGCGTTGAAGAGATCGAGGCGAAGACCGGGTTCGTGGCGGACGAGGCCTTCGAGTTCCTTGAGGCGTTGGGTGACTTCGAAGTTCTGCTCCTTGGCATGGGCCCCGCGTTCGATTTCGAGGACGGCGAGTTCCTTGGCGAAGTCGAGGGCGATTTCGGCAATCTCTGCCGCCTCTGCGACTTTCGCGGGGACGGATTTAGCGAACTGACCGGATAGGAGGATGGAGAGGCGGATGCCCGCCAGCGCGTCCACGGACAAGCCTTCGACACCGGGAAGGCCATCGGCGATGTCATCGAACAGCTTTTGAACGTCTCGGGTGAGCCCGCCGAGGACGATCCTGGTGGTCTTGGCCGCGAGGATCACCGCATTGAGCGTGTCGGTCGTGGCGAACTTGGCGTTCAGGAGGTTGACCTGGTCGCGTTGCAGGCCGTAGCGCAGGTCCATGAGGTCGGCCTGCACCTCCAGTTCGGTAACCAGATGCTCGTAGGCCCCGAGCGTTTGGCGCAGTTGGGCCTGGGCGAGCACGAGGGAGCGAAGGTTGGCCTGGAGCCGACCCTCGGCGCGGCGGCGTCCCCAGGCGGACGGCGCCTGGAAGGCGTAATCGGCGGTGGAGACGGGGAACTCGACTTCGATCAGGCGGTTCGTGGCCGGGTTCAGGAGGTCGGTGACCGCCTGCGAAAACTTCGCGCTCCAGTCGGTGGTGAGGGCCGTGAACTTGTCCTGCAGGCCGAGAAACTCGCTGCGGCGCGCGTTGTTGGCCGGGGTCACGTCGAGGGTGTCCACGTACATCCAAAACGTCAGGTCCGGGCCGTCGTAGTTGGCGGGGAAGGGCCGGCCGGCGCCGAGGTTGCCGGCGTGGGGGTAGCCGAAGATACCGAGGAGCTGGTTTCTGAAGTCCATTTCCTGCCCGGCGACGGCCACTGAGTAGTCGGACACGGAGTTCTGTTGTTTGCGGAGTTCGCTGCTGAGGGCGCTGGCGCGGTTGAAGGTGACCTCGGCGTTCTGGAGGGCCTGCAAGGCGCGCCCGTACACCTGCTCGAAGTGGGTTACGCGGGTGAAGCCGGTGCGAAGGATGTCGGGATCGATGTCGAAGGGAACGGTGCCGCGCGCCAGTCCGGCGGGGTTCAATCCGGCATCGGCACGGTCGAGGACGGACATCACCGAAGCGGCTTCGGTCACGATCTGGACCAGTTCGAGGACGGTGGTGCGGTCCACGCGTTGGATGCCGGTTTGGGTGGGGTCGGTGGGGGGCAGGATGGCATTGCCGGTGACCCAGTCGAAGTAGGCGCCCAGGGTGGTGCGGCGGGCCCAGTCGGTGGGGCTCCAGGCGCGTTGCGGGTTGGGATCGTCGTCGCCGCGGAACTGGGCGACGGGGTCGGCGGTGTCATTGAGGCGCCAGGCGCGGTCGGCGATTTCGACGCCGGTGCGGGCCTTGGCGGCAGCGGCGAGGGCGAAGCGGCGTTCGTCCTCGTAATTGACCTGGATGGGGATGCCGGCGACGAGGGTGGACTGGGCGCGGGGGATCCAGGTGAAGTTCGGGTGCCTGAGGAGGTCGTAGTAGGTGGTGAGGGCGCTGAGGTAATGGCCCCAGGCATCACCGTGGCCCTGGGGGTAGAGGATGCGGGCATCGGCGGCGTTGATGAAGCCGTCGCTGTTCTGGTCGGGGATGCCGTAGGTGGCCACGTAGGCGACCTCGCCGTCGCTGCCGGTGAAGTTCCAGAGCAGGCGGTTGTACACCGGGGCGGCGCCGACGCCGCCGGAGGTGTCGTCGCGTCCGCGGAGCAGGGCGAGTTCCTCCTCGATCAGGGAATCCACCTGATTTTCGAAGGCGAAGATCGAGGACGCCACGCTGCCCAGTTCCGTGGAGTCGGTGGTGAGGCCGACAGTGGGATCGGCGGCATCGGCGAAGGCCTCATTGGCGTGGAGCAGGTAGAGGTCGGCGATGCGGCCGGCGGCGAGGAGCAGCGCCTGGTCGGCGGGGGGGAAGTCCACGGGGGGCGTGCCATCGATGCTGAGGGAACGGCCGCGGCGGAGGATGGTCTCGTAGATTTCGATCAGGCCGAAGTTGTCGAGGACATCGGGGTTGAGGGCCACATCGCCCTCGTAGCGGGGTCCGGCCTCGGCGATCGTGCTGGCGAGGGTGTTGACGGGGTTATCGAGGAAGTCGGTGCTGCGCTGGGCGAAGAGGTTGATGCCGCCGAGGACGCGCTTGATCCAGCCGGGGACGAGCATCGCGCGCGGCGCGGCGGCGCTGCCGGCGGGGTCGCCGACCCAGCCGCTCCAGTTGGTCTGGCCGGCGGCGGTGGCCACGCCATAGCGCATCACCCACCAGGTGTCGGAGAGGGAGAGCAGGCTGGATTCACCGCCGGTGCCGAGGGTGATGTCGTTAATCCCGGCGCCGGTGGCTGGATAGGGCACCCAGGAATTGAGGTTGGTGAGGGAGCCGGAACTGTCCCCGGCTGGGACGATCGTGGGATCGAAGCCCTGGGCATCGAACTGGTAGAACCATTCGAAGACGAAGCTTTCGGGTTGCCCGGCGAAGTCGGCGGTGTGCCGGAGCGTGACCCGCTCGTCGAGGACATTGTCGGGCTGGATAAGGGCGAGGGCACCGCGGGCGAGGGCGTCATCGACACGGAGGACGTGAAGGCCCACGGGCAAGCCGGCGAGGGACGGATCGTTGTTTTCGGCCACGACCACGTAGCGGGAGGCGGGTGCGCGGGCGGGTGCGTCGGAGGTCCAGGTGGCGCCGCCGAGCAGCGTGCCGGGATTCGCGGAGGGGGAGGTGTCGGCGACGGTGGTGCCGGAGTTTTCCTCGAAGGGCCACAAGCCGACGAGGCCGGTTTCATTGCCGGTAAGATGCAGGAACATGTTGACGGCGATTTCCGATGGCAGCCGAGCGTGGTCCCAGATCCTGAGATGGGAGAGACTGCCGAGGAAGGGGCCTGGATTGGACCCATAGCCCGGATCCGTGAACGGGCTGACTGAGATGTCGGCTGAGGGACGGATGCTTTCCGGTCCGGGGAGCCCGAGGTGGACGAGCGCGCCATTCAGATACAGGAGGGGCTGCTGCTGATGGTACACCACGGCGACATGATGCCACCCGACCAGGTTGGTCATGTACACCAGCGGGGCCGCAAACAGGTAGTAGTCCTGGAGCACCACGGCCACACCGTTGGTCCCGACCGACACCCCGCAACCGGCGCCGCCTCCGTAGGCCATCCCTCCGTTCACCGGGAACACGGCAAAGTTCTGGCCCAGGCGGGCGTCGTTGGCATCGTTACGTTCCGGAGGCTGCAGGATGCCCTTCTCCGGTCGGACCCAGAACTCGATGGTGAAGTTGTCCGTGACATTCGTGAACACGGGGCCGACCTGCATGGCGGCGTCCGCGCCGTTGAAGTGCACGGCATATGCCGGGGGCGGGGCGAGGGGCGGCACGGGCTGGCCGGCGGTCAGGGCCTTGGGCCCGAGCAGCGTTTCGCGGACGACGATGTTGGTGACGATCCCGTTGTTGGTGACCGACTGCATGGTCAGGCCGATGAGCAGGGCCTCGTCGGGTTTGGCGTCGCCATCGAGGTCCACCCCGTTGGGGTTGCGGCTTTTGAGGTAGAGGGCCGCGACGACTTCGGCGAAGGCCGTGCCGCCGGAGGTGTCAAGGGCGGCGATGGTTTCGCGTTCGCGCGAATTCATGACGTTGACGAGCGTGATGGCAGCTCCGCCGTCGGGCGGGGTGTACACGACGCCGCGGAAGCCGAGGAGGCGGTTCCGGGGATCGTGGAACAGGCGGACGCGCAGGACGTAGGGGAGATCGGGGAAGACCTCGAGACCGGTGGTTGGGTCCACGCTGCGGCGCACGGAGTCCGGGAAGGTGAAGGATTCCTCCAACGTCACGGTGCGGGGGCTGAGCGGATCGTAGAGGCGGGCGGCGGCACTGGCGGGGCGGTTGCCGTTGGGGTCCATGCTGTCGAAGACGACCTGTGCCGCCGCCATGTCGGCGATGTCCGGCAGGCCTCCGGTGGCGGTGGTGAGGGATTGGCCGACCAGGAGGGGTGGGGTGCCTGAGGGCCAGCGGATGACGTAGGTGACGTTCATCGGTTGTCCGGTGATGCCGCCGGGGCGGCGGTCGAGCCAGGGCACGGGTTGCCCGGGCTGCAAGTCGGGGACGCCGTTGCGGTCGAGGTCGTAGAAGAAGTCCGGCTGCAGCGGGTAGAACCATTGGAGGACGACGTCGGCATCCCCGCCGTCGAGGCCGGCAGCGCGGGCGTAGAACCTGCCCTGGACATCCTGCCAGGCGGGTCCGGAGACCATGCGGTTGGCCTGGGTCATGAGTGGCAGGGTGGAGAGGGGCAGGGGAGGCTGGATTTCGGTACCGGCGAGGCCGTCGAAGCGGAAGAACCACGGCGCCTGTTCGTCCACCACGGCGTAGGGTTTCATGCGCCATTCGCCGCGGGCGGGGTCGAGGTGCTTGAGGAGGACGAACGGATCGGACGCCTTGGGGTTCACGCGGGCATTGAGGTCGTTGCGGAGGGCGTAGAGCACACCACCGGCGAGGAGGGCGTGCTCCTCGTTCGGGTTGAAGCCCGGCCGGGAGGGATCGGGCTGGTGGTACACGTGCGCCTGGGGATAGAGGGCGGGCGAGAGGGGGCCGGAGCCGAGCTGGCTGGCGATGACGATGCGGTCTGCGTTGGTGGGCCAGTTCAGCGCGTACTGGTACGGCAGGCTGGACCAGGCGACGCCGAGTGGGTTTTGTCGGTACCAGACGACGACGAGGTTGCCACCTTCGGTGTGGGTGTTGACGGGCAGGATGGGGCCGGTGCGCGTGGCTCGGTCGTAGGCGGCCTGGGAACCGAAGCCGTCGTAGGGGGCGTTGGTGAAGAGGATGAAGCCGTTGAGACCGGGGTAATCGTTGTGAAGGGCGTTGGTGACGGGGGAACCGATGGACCAGGCGACATGGGTGACGAGGAGTCCGGGATCGTTCCAGAGGGCGGAGCGCACCACGCGGAACTGGTGGGGCTGGAGCTGGGGATTGGGGGCGCGGCCTCCGGTGCGGAGGTAGTGGAGCACGCTGTAGCCGGTGGAAGGGCTGGTGAACTCCTTGCTGGCGGCGTTCACGGCCGCGCCGTCGGCTTCCGTATAGGAGAGATCCACGAAGCCGTACTGGAAGTCCGGCTGGTCCGGTTCCACCTGCACCGGGGTGCCCACGACATGAACATCGGGATCGGCGGGCCAAACGTTGAAGGACAGGGTGGGCAGTTTGATTTCGTTGGTGAACCTCTGCCGGATGAAGGTGTCGCCGAACTCGGTGAGGTTGGTGACGACTTCGTAGGTGCCGGTGCGCCAGCGGATTTCGGCGACCACGGGGCGGATGGCGAAGAGTTTGCGGTCGCCGGCGCTCCAGAAGAAGGCGTTGGCCGACTGGTCATGCCCGCCGCCGGAGAGGAGGGTGATGTCCGGCAACTCGGCGAGCGTGCCCTCGGGTCGGAAGACGCGGCGACCGATTTCAGTGGCGGGGAAGAGCAAGAGCGCCTGGGACAGTCCGCCGGACTGGCTGCCGTTGGCGGCGATCTGGCTGAGGTCGTTGATGGCAGCGGCGCCGTTGAGGATCCAGCCCGGGCCCATGGTCAGCAGGGCATTGAGGTCGGAAGCCCGGCCGTCGCTGTAGAGGAAGGCGCGCCAGACGCCGTGGGGATCGAGGGCACGACCGACGATCTGGCCGTAGCGGTTGGCGCCGGTCACCTCGGCCCGGCCGCCGCCGAGCATGTCACCCAGTTCGACCCATTGACCGGCGTCCCAGCGGACCACGCGGGAGGTGGCGCCGGTGGGGTAGATGGCGTGACCGAAGACGGTGCCGCCGGCGTTGACGGCGGTGACGAAGACGTGGTTGGCGCCGTTGGGGCGGCCGAGGTCGCGGGTTTGGCCGGCGGCATGGAGGAAGGCGTTGGTGGCGCCGCCCTGGGCGAGCCGCGCATACCCGGCGATCTCGCCGGCGGCGTTCACAGCGGTGGCCCACATTTCGGCGTAACCGTTGGTGAGGGCGAGGGCGGTGAGGGGGCCGGTACCGGCGGTGAAGGCGCGGAAGGTGCCGTCGCCGAGCTGGCCATAACCGACGACGAGGCCGGAATCGTTGACGGCGGTGGCGACGCTGAGATTGCCACCGGGCAGGAGGCCGAGGTCCGTGGGCAACGTGTCGCGTCGGGGGTCCACGAGGAAGGCGCGGGTGGCGCCAAGGGAATCGGCGGCGGCACCGACCAGAAGGCCGGCGTTGTTGATGCCGAGGGCGCCGCCGGTGTTGCCGCCGAGGTTGGCGGTGAGGTGGGTCGGGACGGCGGTGCCGTAGCCGGCGTAGAGGAAGGGCTGGCTGTTGGTCTGGGCGGCGGAGCCGGCAACCCAGCCGGCGAGCTGGCCGGCCTGGTTGAGGGCGGTGGCGACGCCGGACGGGAAGCTGGTGGGCTCGCCGGTATTGACCACCACGAAGGCCAGACGCGGGTTGACCCGGACCTGGAAGGACGCGGAGGCGGAGAGGGCGCCGTTGCTGACCTCGATCTCGACCGTGGCCGTGCCGACCTCGCCGGGCACCGGGTTCAGCGTGACGGAGCGCGCGTTGCCGGAGCCGCCGAAGGCGATGTTGTTGGTGGGCAGCAGGGAGGGGTTCGACGAGCGCACCGTCAGCGAGAGGCTGGTGCCGGTGGGATCGTCCACATCGGACAGGACGATGGGGAGGACGCGCGGCGGGTCTTCCTCCTCGAGTTCCACGTCGCGGAGCGGGGCGATGGTGGGCGGAATGGGCAGGAACTGGACGTCCACCAGCAGCGTGGCGACGGGCGACGTCCGGCTTCCGGCGGTGACCTGGTAGCGGACCGGGTCGGGGCCGTGGAAGTTGGGGTTGGGGATGTACGTGAAGGCCCCTGGGATGAGGGGGTCGGGGATGAGGCGGCCGTTGGCGGGCGTGGGCGACAGGATCTGCCAGGCGAGCGTTTGGCCATCCGGATCGAAGGCGGGCAGGAAGAGGCGCTGTCCGGGACTGTTCCGCGGCACGGTCGTGGTGGCGAGGTTGGTGAGGCCGGTGGTCCAGGAGACCGGGTTGACGAGGCTGAGGTCGAAGGTGAGGCCGCCGGGTTTGGGAGGGCTCGAGTCGCGGGCGGTGAGGCCGTTGCCTTCATCGAGGCGGTAGTAGGCGAGCAGATCCGTTTCGGTGCCGGTGAGCGGGGTGCGCATGGTGGCCTGCAGTTCCCCGGCGGTGCGGGCCCGGGTCCAAAGCCGGACTTCATCGAGGTCACCCTGGAAGCGATTCGACTGGCTGTGCATGGCGCCGAGGTGAAGGCGGGCGAAGGTGGGCGGCGGTTGGGTGGTGGTATCGGTGCCGAGGCTGATCCCGTCGCGGAACAGCTCGCGGCGGCCGGTCGCTGCGTCGAAGACGACCGCCCAATGGTGCCAGTCGGTGTCGAGGTAGGGAGTGCCGCTGAGGAGGAGTGGATCGGGTTCCTGGCGGGCGAGGAAGACGCCGACGGTGCCGTTGGGTTGCCAGGCGAGGAAGGCTTGGGAGCTGGCGCTGCCGGGGTCGTCGGGTGCGAGGTGCCAGAGGGTTTGCGTGGTGTTGGCCGGGGGCGGATTGGCACTGGCGCGGCGGGCCCAGAGTTCGAGGGTGAAGGAGCCGCCCCGCAGGTTGAGTTCGGTGGCGGAGGCCACGGTGAAAGGGCCGTCGCCCAGTTGCAGGGCGTTGCCCGAACCGGCCACCGGGTCGTCGTCGCGGTTCAACACGTTCAGGTTCACCACCACGGGGGCGGAGGTGCGCCCGAGGTAGGCGGCGCGGTACACGAAGGAGTCGGTCCCGAAGAAGTTGGGTACGGGCGAGTAGGTGGCGACGCCGTTGCTGAGGGTGAGCGAGCCGGCGGCGGGGGGCACCTCCACGGTGAAGGTCAGCGCGTCGGCAGGAAGTCTGGGGGTGCCGAGGGGTTGGAAGCGGTAGGCGGGGATGGGGGTCTCGACGAGACCGCTGGGGAGGGTCCATTGGACCGACAGGTGGGCGCTGCCGTTGGCGCCGTTGTCGGCCTGGTGGCGGACCTCGAGGTAATAGCGTTGCCCGGCGTTGAGATGGACGGTGGCGGTCTGCTGCGCGGGGTTGAAGTCGAAGCGCCGGAAGCCGACGCCGCTGGCCGGCGAGCGGGCGAGGACGGACAGGTTATCCGGGCTGTCGTTGGAGCTGAGCCACAGCCAGGCCTCGTTGGCGCTGGCGATGGCGAAGGTGTAGTTGCCGGTCTCGGGCGGGAGCAGCCAGCCGCTGAGACGTTGACCGTAGGCGACGGGTCCGCCGGGCGGCAGCTCGA
Source organism: Verrucomicrobiia bacterium (assembly GCA_019634625.1). Classification (NCBI taxonomy): domain Bacteria; kingdom Pseudomonadati; phylum Verrucomicrobiota; class Verrucomicrobiia; species Verrucomicrobiia bacterium. The sequence continues at coordinate 116,377 of JAHCBA010000012.1, read as the reverse complement.
GACCCGTGCCAAGGGCCAGGACCGCGTCGGGCCGGTCCGGCCAGCCGGGGCTGCCGCCCAGGCCGGCCTGGAGCCCCGCGTTGACCGGGCCGAAGTAGATCTCACGCTTCAGGCCGGCGGGGCCCCAGACCCGGGTGCCATCGGGGACGGCGCCGAGGCCGAAGGAGGCGGGCTGATCCTCGGGCACATGGACGGTGGCTCCGGGGGAGACGCCGGGCACGAAGGCGGGGAAGCCCACCAGCGTGGCGTGGCGCTGCCGGGCGCTGAAGTCCTGCAACCGGCCGCCCACCGGCACGCCGGCCGGGGCGAGGGCGGGGTTGGCACCGTCGAAGTGGACGAAGCCGTCCTCGCAGCGGAAGTCGCGCACGAGGCCCGGCGCATCGGGCGGCACGAGGCGGTTGAAGTTGGCGGCGATGTCGGCGGCGGAACGGGCGGTATTCCAGAGCCGGACGTTGTCGAGATAGCCGAACCAGGGGCGGTCGAGGTTGTCCTCGAAGGGTTCGTGGCCGAGGTACACGTACTTGGGCAGCAGGTCGGCCGCGTCGTTCAGGGTGCCCCGGGCCGAGATCTGGCCGTCCACGTACAGCGACACGGCCCGGCCGTTGACCACGCTGGCAACGTGATGCCAGCGGTTGGTGGTGATCTTCACCGTGGCGTTGGTGGGGACGAAGTCATTGAGCCAATTGGCCAGGGCGGGGCTGCCGTCCTGCTGGACGGCGAGGATGACGCCGCGGGTTTTCAAGGGTGTTCCCATGGCGGCGACGACGTTGAGGTCAGGTGCCGGCAGGGCGGTGGCGAAGACCCAGGCCTCGAGGGTGGCTGTGGAACCGGCGCCGGTATCGGTGGCGTTGGCGTCCACGGCGTATTGGCGGGCCTGGACCGCGACGGGGCCCTCGTCGTTGAGCGCCAGGGCGGTGCCGCCGCCGAGGACGGCGGGCGGCAGCGGCTGGTTGTAGGTATAGAGCGTGAAGCTGCTGCTGGCCGAGTCGCCCGAGCCGTCGGTGACCTTGACGGTGACCTTGCCGGAGGCGGGGTTTGCCGAGTCGTCCCGGGACGGGGTGAACACGAGGTTCCAGTTGATGCCGGTGTCGTCGCGGGGCTCGAACCAGAGATTCCGGGGATCCACCAGGTTGTTTTCCACGCTGGCCTCCAGCCGCAGTTGGTTGGTCGGCCAGCGCAGGCTGAGTGCGGTGAAGGGCAGGCTGCGCGGGAAGCCATAGGGCTGGGTGACGGGGGTGTTGTCGGGTCGCAAGGCTGAGATCGAGGGCGGGATGTTGGGGGTGACGGTGTGCTGGTAGCTGACCGTGCTGGCCGGGAGCCCGCCGCCGGGATCGGAGCGCAGGGTGATCGTGGCGGTGCCATGCGCGCCGCGCAGGGGGTTGAGGTTGATCTGGCGGACAGCGGGACTTGGGGCCGTGATGGCGAGGTTGGCCGCCGGGATCACCGACTCGTCGGAGGACGTTGCCGTGACCGTGATGCTGGCCGGGTTGACGCCCTCGTTCGAGCCGATCTCGAACAGGAAGTTGTCAGGGAAATCCTGCCAGGACTGCCGGGCGTAGGGCGTGAGGGAGTTCAGCGGGGCCCCATACCAAGGGGCCGTCGTGCCGGACAGCTCGACGCGGCTGGCCACGATGCCGTACGTGTATTGCGGATAGACGGTGGTGGATCCGCTGAGGCCGAACCGCCAGTCCTGGGCCGGATCCCAGTTGGGCATGTCGTAGGTAAAGGAACGGTCCAGGTCACCGCCGGTGGAATGGTCCACTCCGCGATAAGTGACGGTGAGCCGGGAAACCGGCGCTCGGACGAAGGAGGCCTCGAACCGCGTGATCGACACCCCGGTTCCGATCTGCGACTCCCCGACCAAATTGCCGCGGTAAGTCACCCGGCTGAGATAGCTGTTGGGGTTGCCATTGCCGCTGTCGGTGCCGATGCATGAGATGACCAGACCGCCGCCCGTGTTGATGTCGCCGTAGGTCGGGGCATCCGCGAGGCGGCCGTAATTGAGCGCGAAGGCCACCTGACCGGTATCGCCGCCATCGATCGACCTGATGTCCACATCGAAGGCGACGTTGAAGTCGGCGTGGGCTCCGGTCGGCCGGGTAGGATTGGCCGTGTTGAAGATCACCAGCCCGGAAACATTGTCGGCCGCCAGGACGTAGCCGGCGGCGATGTCGTAGCTGCCGCCGATGGGGTTAGTGAAGAAGGCCCTGCCAAACATCCCAACATTCGGGGCCGGGGCGTTGAAATTGTTGGCATCGGAATAGACGTAGGCTTGGAGCCCGTGGCTGGCGGCGGTGAGCAGAAGCAGGAGCATTGCCCGGCGTATCCACCGGGGGAAACAGGAAGGGTGAGGGTTCAGCTTCATGGCAGGGCAGGCGGGTTCAAGGGGTGCTCCCGGCGTTCAGCACGCCGAGGGTGGTGAGGCGTCGGAGTTGCACGGATCCGGCCACCTGGAGCGGCAGCTTGTGCAGGCCGGACAAGGTCTCCGTGTACGTGCCGCCCAGCGTGTCGCCACCGCCGCCGCCCGGCGGGGGCGACGGGTCGGGCGCCAGCACGAGGCGGAGGTCGCGGGAGACGGCGTAGGCGTTGGTCCCGTGGTCGGGATGGTAACGGTGGAGGAAGGGGTTGCCGGGGTGGTCCCCGGGGAGTTGCAGGGTGCCGGTGACGGTGTTGTCCGGGGCGAACGTACCGCTGAGCGGCAGGGTGAACTGGCCGTTCGTCCGCGCGAACTCGAAGTGCGGCGCCGTGATGCGCCGTCCGCGCACCGCACCGCTTCGCAGGTCCGAGGCCGCGTAGGCGAAGAGCCGGGACGGGTCGGTGACCAACTCGGTGGGAGCGAGGCCGGCCAGGTTCTCCGGCGAGCCGGCCGGGGTGTTGGTGCGTGAATAGACCAGCGTCACGTCCCGCAGGAGCGACACTTGTCCGCCAGCGTCCACGTGCAGCAGAAGGCGAAGTGGGAAGTTCGCCGTCACCGGCCCGGGTTCGCCGGGGGTTCCGGCGGTCGGCGCCACATCGGTGAGGGTCACCGTGCCCAGCCAGAGGCCGGAGTAGTCGGAGACCGCCCCCAGGGTGGCGGTCACGCCCACGTGATAGAGCGTTCCCTCGTTGTCGGAGACGCGGAGGAGGGTGGCGTGGACGCCGGTGGTGGGATTGGTGGCCGGGGAGTTCGTGAGTTGGGAGCGGTCCAGCCCGAGATGGACTTGTTGGCCGGCACCGGCGGAGAGGGGTTGGTCGTGCGTCTCGAGCGGGCGGGGTGCGTTGGTCTGGCCGGGGCGGGTAGGCGGGAGGAGCAGGAGGGGCGAGGCGTGGGGGCCTGCGGGTTCGATGCGGATGGACTTCGGGGCGGCGTGCAGGTTGTGGAGGGTGAGTTCGACCCGGCGCAACACGGCGTTGAAGGTGGCGTGGTCGCCGGTGTTGAGACTGAGATGGAACGGGGCCACGAAGTCGCTGGGTCCGCGGGTGGACACCCAGTAGGCCTCGCCCCGCCGCATCCGGTCGTCCGGTGAAACGGCCTGCCACTGGCCGTCCGAACCGAGACGGAAGATCGGTTCCAGCCGGCCGCTTCGGGAATCGAAATGGGCCGAGGACGATCGGAAGAACTGGCGGAAGGTGGGCGCCACCGAGTCGTCCACGGGAAAGCCCCGGAGATTGAAGCGGTCGGCGCTCCAGTCGGGGGTCCGGTGAATCGGGCGACCGGTCACCGAGGCGTGGACGGGTTCCGTGCCGGCGAGCCGGACGAGGTAGGCCCGTTGGGGGAGGACGGCGTAGAGGTTGGCCAGGGGGGCCTCGGGGCTGTCGGGAGGGAACCAGGCCAGCCACTGGGCGCGGTTCCAACCGGCGGTCTCGGGGTTCTGGATGAAGTCGGTGGCTGACACGCGTTCGGACCAGGTCCAGACGCTGGCGATGGGGAGAGTGGCGAAGACGGCGTCGGGAGAGCGATCGGGCGGATCGACTTCGATCCAGAGGGCATTCCACCCGGGTTGCAGGAGGAATTCCTGGGTGAGGGATTGGGCTCGAGCCGACGGCGCCACCAGTGCGGCGAGCAGGGCTGTCAGGGCGGCCTTGAGCATGAGGTGGGGAGCGTGGGGAGGATTCATGGGGCGAACGGGATTGCGGGAAGATGGGTCACGGGCTGGGAAGGCGGGGTGGGCGCGCCGCAAGGGCCGAGGGAACCGCGGGCGCGAGATCGGCGAGGGCCGGGGCGTTGATCGCGGCCGGGTGAAGGGCATTGAGGCGGGCGAGCAACGCGGTCTCGGCGGCGGCGGCGCGGGCGGCGAGAAGATCCCGGCGGACGCGTTCACGGACGTCCTCCAGCGGAAGGGTCCGGGCGGGCCGGCGTTCCAGGATCTGCACCAGGAACACCCCCTCCGAAGTGGGGAGAATCGGGCTCACGGTGCCGGGTTGGCCGGGGGCGAAGATCTGGTCCACCACGGACTGCGGCAGGAACTGGGCGGCCTGATTGCGGGTCACCCAGCCGAGGTCGCCTCCACTGCGCCGGGTGCCGGCGTGCTGGGAATGTTCGCGGGCCAGTCGGGCGAAGGCTTCGGGGGTGGCGTGGTCGCCTCCTGCGGCGGTGCGCAGGGCGTCGGCGCGTTCAAGGATCTCGCGACGTCGCGATTCGGGGGCGGCACCCGGGAGGTGGAACTGGACCAGTGCGGCATGAACCGCTTCGGGCGTGCGGTAGCGCCCGGCTTCGAGTGCATGGTGGGCGGCCAGTTCGGATTCCGGGAGGGTGTCGTCGGGGGCGAGTTCCGGGCGCAGGGAATCCTCGAAGCGCGAGGTGACGAAAGCCTTCCAGGCCTCGATCAGTTCCGGTTGGCGGTCGAACCCGGTGCGATGGGCCTCGGCGAGGAGTTGTTCCCGGCGGATCAGGCGTTGGAGGAGTTCGTCCGCGGAGATGGACGCCGGGTGGCGGAAGCGTTCGGCCTGGAACTGAGCGGTGGTGACGACGGCCTCGCCGATGCGCGCGAGTTCATGGGGGGCAAGGGGGTGGGCAGCCGCGGAGGGGGATTCCCGGTGACATGCCGTCGTGCCGAGCAGGAGAGCGATGGCGAGAGCGGCAAGGGGGATGCCGGTGTTCCTCCGGGGAATGGAAATCCGTGGCATGGGCGATTCGGCAGGGCATCCGGCACATCCGGACGCGAGGCCTACCCCCCGCCATACGCGGAAAGGAGGGGAACGTTACGCGGGGTCTGTCGTGGCATTCATTCGGTGCGCAGGGCGGTGTCCGTTCGCAACGGTGTGGAGCGTTGGGTTGAGGACTCGCAGAGGTCGTCTCTCCGATTCGCTGCCTCCTCACCCACAACCCCGGGAGGCACCGCCCAGGAATCACCCCCGTATTTTATGCATTGTTCACCGATAACAGGGGTCTATTTTGTGCAGGTGTTTGAACGCGCCGCAGCGCTGCAGTTGGAACGGTGGATCGCCAAGCCGCATCGCAAGCCATTGGTGATTCGCGGTGCACGGCAGGTCGGCAAATCGACTCTGGTCCGGCAGTTCGCCGGGCGGAAAAAGCGCCGCTTGTTCGAGGTGAACCTGGAACGTCACCCCTCCCTGGCTCGTGTCATCGACAGCCTCGATCCGAGGAGTGTTCTGCGCGAGATCGAGTTCCTTGCGGACCGTGGCGAGGTCAACGCGAGGGATTCGCTCGTGTTTCTGGACGAGGTGCAGGCGGTTCCCAAAGCGCTTCAATGCCTGCGCTATTTTCTTGAGGAACTCCCCGACCTGCCGGTGGTTGCGGCGGGTTCGCTGCTCGAATTCACGCTGGCCGAGCACAGCTTTCCGATGCCGGTGGGGCGGGTTGAGTACTTTCACCTGGGTCCGGTCAGCTGGGAGGAGTTTCTGTCTGCGCGGGGTGAAACCCAACTTCTCGCGTTGCTTGGGAATTACACCTTGGGGGAGGTGTTTCCGAATTCCGCCCATGACCGTTTGCTCCGGCTCCTGCGGGAGTTCCTGTTGGTGGGCGGGATGCCCGAGGCGGTTCAAGTCTTCCTGGAGCAGAACCATCTCCCCGCGGTGTTTGAGATTCACGACTCGATCATTGAGACCTACCGCGACGACTTCTCGAAGTATGCCACCGGCACGGACCTGGTGCGGTTGCAGCGTGTCATGGATTACCTCGGGCGGCACGTGTGCGAGAAGGTGAAATACTCCAACATCGACCGCGAATCGCAGGCCCGGGAGGTTCGGCGTGCACTGGATCTGCTGATCAAAGCGGGCGTGGTGTTCGCCGCCATTCATTCGCACGGCGACGGGGTCCCCCTTCGCGCCCATGCGGAGGAACGCGTCTTCAAGCTCTACAACCTCGATCTCAGCTTCTTCAACCGCGCCTCCGGAATCACGTCCCTGCGCGAAGTCGATCTGCTCGACCGGCGCTTCATCAACGAAGGCTGCCTGGCAGAGCAGTTCGTGGCACAACAACTCCATTTTGCCAGCGCACCGGGCCACAAACCCGAGTTGCATTACTGGCTGCGAGAAGGCCGGACCGGCAATGCCGAGGTGGACTTTCTCCAGGTCGCCGGCACCCAGGTGTTCCCGGTCGAGGTCAAGGCGGGAAAGGCGGGCTCCTTGAAGTCGCTCGTCCAGTTCGCCGCGCTCCGAGGGAACCCGGTCGCCTGCCGGCTGGACCTCAACCCGCCGTCGCGCCAGACGATCCGTCACGTTCTCGCCGACGGCGACGTGAGGTTCGAGATGGTTTCACTGCCGCTCATGATGTGCGGTCAGATGGGGCGTCTGGTCGAGTCCGCGATCCGGGCACGCGGATAAGTCCCCGGACCCGTGCCCCGGCAGGAGCATGACCTGGCCGGGTGAATCCCAGGTTTTCGGAACCACGAGGCACAGATCCGTGCACTTCCAATTCGCGAGTCGTCACTCCCGACCCGCTATCTCTGCGACAGAGCCTCCCAGCGGTCGCGCAGTTCCGAGGTGGAGAGGGGGATGGCGCCGGCGACGGGATGGAGGCGTTGGGAGCCGAGGACTTCGGAGAGGAGGCGGAGGGTCTCGATGGAGGCGGGGTGGGGCGAGAGGTCGAAGACGCGTGCCTGGGTGGAATTCCCGGCGGTGGCGATTTCGCGGGAATCGGGACTCCAGGCGACTCGATGGACGGGTCCCGGATGGGGGATTGGAGGCGTCACGGCTTCGCCGGTTTCCGTTTCCCAGACGCGGGCCGTGCCGTCCTGGCTGGCTGTGGCGAGGAGACGGCTGTCGGGGCTGAAGGTGGCGCGCCAGACGTAGGCCCGGTGCCGCAGCGGGGGCGTGACGGGATCGCCGGTGGCGGCGTTCCAGATCCGCGCGGTGTTGTCTTCGCCGCAGGAGGCGATGTAGCGGCCGTCGGGACTGAACTCGACATGGAAGAGGCCATCGAAGTGCATCATGGGGCCGCCGATCCGTTCTCCGGTCCGGACGTCCCAGAGCTGGGCTCCGGAGGGAAGCTGGGTGTCGTCGGCCCAACCGGTGAGGACGCGCCCGCCGTCCGGGCTGAAGGTGGCGGACGCGACCGGGCCGCCGACGGCGAGGAGCGGACCTGCGGGCTGGCCGGTGGAGACGTTCCAGATCTGCAACCCGCCTTCCCGATCGGCCGTGAGTGCCCGGGCGCCGTCGGGACTGAAGGCGGCGACGGCGATGGGGAGCGGGTGAACCAACGGAGGGGACGCGGGCAGGCCGGTGGCGGCATCCCAGATCCTCAATTCGCGGCTCGTTCTGCCCGTGGTCAGGAATCGGCTTCCGTCCCCGCTGAAGGCGATCCTGTGCAGGGGTGCGCCGTGGGAGACGCCGGGATGGACGGGTTCGCCTGTCCGCGGGTTCCACAACCGGGCGGTGCCATCCTCGCAGGCGGTCAGGAGATGGCGGCCGTCGGGGCTGAAGCGGGCATCGGGAACCGCGGCGGGGTGGTGAAGGGTCCGCTGGAGCGTGCCGGAAAGGCGGTCCCACAGATGCACGGTGCCTTCGCGACCGGACGAGACCAGGAACTGGCCGGTGGGGTCGAAGCGCAGCATTTCCACCTGGCTGCCGTGATCGAGGTGGAGGCGCGCGGGGTTGTTGGTGGCGAGGCGCCAAAGGCGGACGGCGGTGTCCTGGCTGCCGGTGAGGAGACGCGCGCTGTCGGAGCTGAAGGCGAGAGACGACACGAAGCCGCCGTGGCGGAGCCATGGGGACTGGGGATGGCCGGTGTGAGGGTCCCAAAACCGGACGGTGGTATCCCAACTTGCGGTGGCGAGGAATTGACCGTCGGGGCTGAACCGGGCGGAGCGTACGCCACCCTGATGGGTCATGGGCGGACCGATCCGGTTGCCGGTGGCGGCCTCCCAGAGTTGGGCCGAGCCGCCCCAGGTGCCGGTGACGAGCCGGGTTCCGTCCGGACTGTAATGAAGCGTTGTGACGCCGGAGTCGTGGGTGAGGTCGGGACCGGCAGGCAAGCCGGTGGCGAGGTCCCATTGGCGGACGATATGTTCCAGGGCCGCGCCTCCGATGACGCTGGCGAGCCGGCATCCCGGGGAATCGACAATCCACTGGTGGACCGGGCCGGCGACTTTGAAGGTCCGCGAAGCCGGGGGATCCTCCCCGGCATCCCAGACCGTGATGACGCCGTGCTGGGCGACCCCGATGAGCCAGCGACCGTTGTGCGAGGACCGGAGCGCATTCACTTCATGGCCCGGCGCGAGGAGGGCACCGACGGGTTGACCGGTACGGACATCGAAGCGATGGACTCCCCGGGGATCGACCGCGGCCACCCAGCGACCCGTGGGTTCGTAATGAGCGAAGTTCACCGCTGTGAACGTCGGCATCTGCGGGGCGGGTTCGCCGTCGGACAGGTTCCAGAATTGGATGACCTGGCCTGGGGCCGAGGTCATGAACTGGCGATGGTCCGGGCAGAACCGCACGGAACTGGCCGTGACGGGACCCGGGCGTGGCCGGCCGGAGCCGACGTCCCAGAACTTCGCGGTGTCCTCGATCGACGTGGCGGCGACCACGGAATGATCGTGGCTGAGCAGTGCTTCCTGGACGAAGGCATCATGGAACCAGAGTCGTTCCAGTTGGGGCGCATGGCGGAGAATCGCGCCGATGCGACGGCGATGGATGTCTTCGCGGGCGGGTTGGCCGCCTTCGAGGGCGAGCGCCTCGACGAACCATGCGAGGGCGGCCAGCGGATCGCCGTCGCCCACCCGCTGGTTGCCGGACTGGACATGGAGGCGGACCAGGCTGCGGCGGTTCAGTTCGGCTTCGGCGGTGGTGCGGGCGTTGGCGGCACGGACCTGGAGGTGGGAGACGACGAGGGTGGCTATCAGGGCCGCAGCGGCGGTGCAGGAAAGGAGCAGGAGGCCGGCGGTGCGCGGGTTGCGACGGGTCCATTTGAAGAGCCGTTCGACATGGGAGACGGGTCGGGCACGGATGGGTTCGTGGCGCAGCCAGCGGTCGAGGTCATCGGCGAGGGCCTGGGCGGTCGCGTAACGGGCGGCGGGCGATTTTTCGAGGCACTTGAGGCAGATCGTTTCGAGGTCCTCGGGAAGGGCCGGGTTCAGGCGGCGCAGGCTGACCGGGTCGGTTTCGCGGATGCGCAGGAGGGTTTCGGGAATGGACTGGGCGAGGAAGGGGGGTCTGCCGGTGAGGAGTTCGTAGAGGATGGCGCCGATGGCGTAGAGGTCGCTGGGGGGTCCGACCTCCTCGATGCGTCCGGTGGCGGCTTCGGGGGCGAGATAGTGAGGGGTGCCAAGGACGCGACCGGTTTCGGTGAGGTCGCTGCTGCCGTCGAGTGGACGGGCGAGGCCGAAGTCGGTGATACGGAGTCCGCCGAAGGCATCGACGAGGATGTTGGAGGGTTTGAGGTCGCGGTGGAGGATGCCCTGGTTGTGGGCGTGATGGACGGCCTCGGCGATGGTGCGGGCGTGGGTGGCGGCTTCGCGGGGGGCGAGGGGGCCGGCACGGATCAGTTCGGCGAGGTTGAGGCCCTCGACGTACTCCATCGAGAAGAACGGCTGGCCGTCGCATTCGCCGATTTCGTGGATGGCGACGATGTGGGGATGGCGAAGGCTGGCGACGGCCTGGGCCTCGCGATGGAAGCGCTGGATGCTCTCCTGGCTGGCGTGTCGTCCGAGGAGCAGGAGCTTGACGGCCACGGTGCGTCCGAGGCTTCGCTGGCGGGCCCGATAGACCACGCCCATGCCGCCGTGGGCGATTTCCCGTTCCAGATCGTAGTCGCCGAAGGGGATGGTGGGGGCGGCTCCCTCGGCGGGGTCCGGAATGGAGGGATGGTTCGCCGGAGGAGCGAGGGAGGTCGCGGATTCGAGCAGGCAATGCCCGCAGACGCTGCTGCGGGAATGGCGCCGCAGCGGAGCGCCACAGCGCAGGCAGCGGCGCTCGGAGGCAGGAGCAGGGTGGGCCGTCATCGGGCGTCTCAGGGGCCTATCCGGAAAGCGGCGAAATGTTACGCGCCCGACGCGCCGTCCGGAGGGTTACCGGGCGAGGACCTGCCGCAGGTGCCGAAGCTCGTCGTCGATTTCGGCGGGATTCTCGAGGGTGGCCGCGACGGTCTGGCGCAGGAGATCGTGAAGCCGCTGGCGCAGGCGGTGAAGGGTGACGCGGACGGCGACGACGGTCATGCCGAGGGGCGCGGCGATCTGGGCGTGGGGGGTGGAAAGTTCGTCGCCCCAGAGGTGAGGTTCGAGCGCATCGAAGAGTTCGAGGCGTCCACTGGTGGCGAATTCCCGTCGGAGCTGGTCCAGGACCTGTTCGATCAGGGTGGCGGCCCAGTCGCGTTCAAAGACTTCGGCGGGTGTTGCCGTGCCGGCCGGGTCCTCGGCGTAGCGTTCCTCCGCGGTCCCGGCGTCCAGGGAGACGAACTGTTGTCCGCCGCCCCGCTTCCGGGCGTTGCGATCGCGGTGCTGGGTGCGGAGGAAGTTCTCGAGGGACCGGAGCAGGAAGGTTCGGAACCGACCGCGGGAGGGATCCGCGAGGGCGATCCGGTCCTTGTCGAGCAACTTGGCGAAGAACGCCTGGGTCAGGTCCTGGGCGTCGGCCGGGGAGTAGCCGTGGCGCCGGACACAGCCATACAGGGGATACCAATAGGTCTGACAGAGGTGAGTCAGGCAGGCCAGGGCGTCCGGGGCCTGGGGATCGCCCGCCTTGAGAACAACGCTCCAATGCGTGGTACAGAAGCGGCCAGCCTGGGCGTTCGTCTTCGGTTGACGGGTGTCCTCCACGAATTAAGGGCTTCGCACGCTAAGCAACCGACCTGGGACCGGCAACAGCGAAGTCTTCGAAGAGGCAACGCTTGACAGACAGCCGTCCACACTATTTTGTTTCGCAAGGTAGCTGGTGCCACGAGGTTGCATGACGGATTTTTTCGACAACTGGACGGTTCAGGTTCGCAAGGGGATGCTCGAGCTCTGCCTTCTCCATGCGCTCGCCCGCAAGGAGTGTTACGGCTACGAACTGGTCCGGCACCTGGTGCGGGTGCCCGGTCTGGAAGTCAGCGAGGGCACCCTCTACCCGATTCTTTCGCGACTGCGCACCCAGGGACTGGTCCGCACCCGGCTGGAGGAGTCTCCCGAAGGTCCCGCCCGGAAGTATTACGCCCTCACCCCCGCCGGAAGGAAGGTCATGACCCTGATGGAGGAGTATCTCGACACGTTGCAGGCCGGAGCCCGGATTCTTCGGGAGCAAGGAGGTCAGCATGAGTGAATGGACCCACGCGGGCCGTGGCGAATTGCAGCGCTATCTCGACGAGGCGCGGCGGAGTCTGAATCTCCCGGAGGCGGAGGCGGACGAAGTGCTCGACGATCTGCGGCGCCATGTGGAGGAGGACGTGGCGGGTGCTGGATTGAAAGTGGTCACCGGAGACGACGTGCGGCGCATTACCGCGCGGATTGGGCTGCCCGACAACGCGGCGCCGGGCGTTCCCACGGGTTCTCCCCCTGAGAAGTCCGACCCGGCCTTGGCCACGGTCCGGGCGTCGGGGCGACGCGACTGGGGCATGGTGTTTCTGCTTGGTTTCGGGGTGGTTCTGCCGGCGGTCACCCTGTTCCTGGAGTGGAGTCTCGGGATGTGTGCCGCTGCATTCTTCGATCCGCTGCCGACGCCGTTGCACGGGCTGCTGGTGGCGCTGGTGGTTCTGGGCAACTTCCAGGTCTGGCGGGCCATTCGGGAGGGACGGGTTGCCTCGCCGCGGCGACTGGGCTGGGGGAACGGCCTGGCTCTCGGGGTGGCCGGATTCTACACGGTGCTGTTTCTGCCCATGACACCGTTCGGTCTCATCGGCGTGATCTACCTGGGCATCGGCCTGCTGCCCTGCGCGCCGGTCCTGGCGTTCCTGAGCGCGATCTTCCTTCGGCGCCGGCTCCGTGCGTTGCGGCCCGCGGCGGAGGGACTGCTTCCGGCGATCCAGCGCGGAGCCCTGTTGGGGTTCTTCGCGTTGGTTGCCCTGAATGCCCCGGGCTGGCTCACCCGCGCCGGCATGGGATGGGCCTTGTCGGAGGACCCCGCCACGGAGCGGCGCGGGCTGCGATGGCTGCGGGCGGTGGGGCAGGAGGATGCCCTGCTCCGCGCCTGCTACGGGCGGGGCCGGGGTGCGGCCGGTCTCGATCCGACCGAGTGGATGTTTCCAAGTCCGCCGCCGTCGCCCGAACAGGCGCGTGTCCTCTACTACCGGGTGACCGGCCGGCCGTTCAACACCGTCCCCGCCCCGGCAGTGCGCACGGGCCGCGGCGCCTTCGCCGAGTTGAACCAGTGGACCTGGGATGCGGATCAGGGTGGCGACCGGGTGGGGGGGAGGCTCAAGGGGTTGTCCCTGACGACGTCGCGGCTGGACGTCACGCTCGATGCGGACGCGGCCATCGGCTACGGCGAATGGATCCTTGAGTTCCGCAATGACGGGGACCTCGATCAGGAGGCCCGCGCCCAGGTGCTGCTGCCACCCGGTGCGGTCGTTTCGCGGCTCACCCTTTGGGTCGAGGGCGAGGAACGCGAAGCGGCCTTCGCCGAGCGGGGCCGCGTTCGCGAGGCTTACCGCAGCGTCGCCATCCGGCAGCGTCGCGATCCCGTGCTGGTCAACACCTGCGGTCCCGACCGCATCCTGGTCCAGTGCTTTCCCGTGCCCCGGCGGGGCGGGACGATCAAGACGCGGATCGGCTGGACGGCGCCGTTGCCGCTCGATGCCGGGGCCCGGGCGGAATGGCGGTGGCCGGTGTTTCTGGAACGGAATTTCAACATTGGCGGGGCGCTGCGGCACACCGTCTGGGTGGAGTCCACCGGACCTGTTGAGGCCGATTCGCCGTTGCTGGGTGCGGGACCGAAGGCGCATTCCCTGCAGGGCCTGCTGGACGAGCAGACCCTGGTTTCCGGGGACGCGCGGGTGCGGGTGCACCGGAGGCCGGAAGTCACCGTGGCATGGACCCGGGACCGGCGGGCCGAGGGGGCGCCCGTGGTACGGCAGACCCTGGCCCCCGTGCCCGTTGTCGTCCCGAACCGGGTGGTCTTCGTCCTCGACGGTTCTGTGGGGATGACCGGGTTCCTCGCCGAATCGGCCGCGGCGCTGGAGGAGGCGGTGGCGGAGCTTCCGTGGGCGGGGGTGCTGCTGGCCACGGACGAGCCGGTATGGCTCCTGCCGCCGGGCGGGACTGGAGGCGTGGCAACGGGCTGGTCGGCACGCCTGGAGGGGATGCGACTGCGCGGAGGGGCCGACAACGTCCCGGCGCTCCTCGCTGCGAGGGATGCGATTGGGGCGGGCCCGGACTCGATGATGGTCTGGGTGCATGGGCCGCAGCCCGTGGCGATCTCCTCCCCGGAGGCCTTGCGTCAGCGGTGGGAACGCCATGGGTCCGGCGTCACGCTCGTCGCCCTGCCGGTGCGTCCGGGTCCGAACCAACTCCTTCAGGATCTGGACGGGCTTCCCGGGGTGCGTGCGCATCCACGCCGCGGATCGTTGGAGGAAGACCTTCGGGGGTTGATGACCCGGGGCGGGACGCTCGGTTCGGAGTGGGAGCGCACTCTCGACACGCTGACAACGCCGCCGGAGGGGCTGCACGCGGTCGAGACCACCGGGCATCTGGCGCGGTTGTGGGCCCACGGTGAGGTGGAACGACGGCGCCGGGCTCGAAAGCACTCGGAGGCCGTGCGCCTGGCGGCCCGGTATCAGTTGGTCACTCCGGTGACCGGGGCGGTGGTTTTGGAGACGGCGCAGCAATTCGCCGATCATCAGCTGACCCCGGCCGATCCGCTCACGGTGCCGTCGATTCCGGAGCCCGGGGTGGGAACCCTGCTGCTGGCGGGGCTGGTTCTGCTGTTGTGGCGGTCCCGCGGTGCATCCCGGAGTGGTGGGTGAGGAGGCAGCGAATCGGTGGGACGAGCTCCGCGAGTCCTCAATCCAACGCTCCACACCCTTGCGGCCTCGTGGAACTCGGCCCTCCGAGGCGACGCTCGGAGGGTGAGACAAGGGGCATGATCGGGACGATCTGCGGTTGTTCGAAATCCCGGCCATGGAGCTCTCACCCGGGACGACCTGACGCGGTCTCGGGAGCGGGCCTCCAGCGTGAGCCCCGGACTAATCCAACGGATGCCGCCAGCACAGGCCCGGGAATCGCGCGAATCCGCGGTCGAGGGAAATCCATTCGCAATCCTGTTCCATGGCCAGAGCAGCGTGGTAGGCGTCAGGGACCAGGTTTCCCCGGGCATCGACCTTGCGACAGAGCTCGATGAATCGCTCCCAATGCCCCGGTCCAGGATTCAGGACGTGAATCCGGGAATGGGAACGGAACTCCTCGACGAACTGAAGCGCGAGATGAAGGGGGGAGGGTTGCTTGAAGACCTTGGGGTGGGTCACCACCCGCATGCATCCGCTCAAGGCCAGGTCGGTGACAGCGATCCGCCGATGACCGACGAGGGTGGCTCCGATCCAATCCCGAATCGCGTCATGCTGGTCCGCATCCTCCCGGTGGAGGTGAACCAGGATGTTGACATCCAGCAACATCATGGCTCGTCCATGGCCTCCAGGAGGGCGGACGAATGGTTCAAGTCCACCCCGGCGCGCACGCCATCACCGGAACAGGTCGTCCATCTCGGAACCGGAATCCTCGCCATCGACTTGGGCTGGCTCACCAGAACCACCCGGAGCGCATCCTCCACCACCTCACTGAGCGTGCAACCGCGACGGATCGAGGCCTCCCTAGCCTTCTGAAGCAACGTGTCTTCGATCGAAACCGTCGTTCGCATGCATCAAAGTGTGAATATGCTGCATCAAGATGTCAAAGGGTCCGAAGGCCGGCAACCAAGCCTTGTCCACGGCTCCGGTCACGCCGACCCGAACCATTGTCGCACCGCACCTGGGACAGGTCAGCGGGTCGGTTTAAATCCAAGGGATCGAACACCTGGAAGTTGCGCGAAGGTCCGGCCAGGAGCTCCTCGTCCCCCGGCTCGGGAAAGCGGCGTACCGCGTTGTGGTCGCTCTTGTCGATGACTTTCCCGGCCTCGGTGACCTCGACTTGTCCCGCCGTAGCCTTGGCGGAGGCGGATCATCCGAGCCTGGCTGAAGGGGCAACGAAGTAAGTACTGGAGCAAGCGCTGGATGCCGGCGGTATCCCCTGCCTCCAGCCGCACGCTCTGATCGACGCTGAAGCCCGAATGCTTCCAGGAGCGCATGTTCGCGACGACCTCTTCGGTGATCTTACCCTCGGCCAGGAACAGCTCGAAGACCTCCTGTTCCCAGAGCTTGAGGAACGGTGCGCTCGCCAGCTTGGGCAACGCGAGGTGAAGGGTTCTCGCTATGGCAACTCCTCGGACCACATCCCCCATTCATGGTCATCGCCGCTGTCCAACAGGAGGAGGGGGCGCGCAACGCGGCCGAGGTCGAGGTGGGGGAACCGGAAGACGGCGGGTGCAAGGCTTGTGCCGACGCGGTTCACGTCCGCAACCGCCGGATGGCTTGAACCGGCGAACACACGGGCACCGGCGATGGACGATAGTCGGCCAGATTCCGGGTCATGATGAAATATGTTCCGAAGGCGAGTGCCGCAGCGGCTTGCATGGCGTCCTCCAAGTCCGCCATGGGAAAACTCAGGGCCGCCAGCATGGCCTCCCGTCCTACGGCCGGGAGATCGGCGAACTCGATGGGTCCTGTATGAAGGGCCGGGCATCGGGTCGTACCAGGTAGAACAGGGTTGCCAGGCTGTGCCACGAAACCGCCAGACTGCCGGAATGCGCTTCGCCCCAGTCCAGGATTGCGGCGGAATCGCGATGAAATTCCGGGCGTTTCAGGGCGACATCCAGCAGGACATCCGTGTCCACCAGCGTTGGTCGTGATCGCCATCCTCGCGATCCTGGCCGGTCTGCTGCTGCCGGCGTTGTCCCGGGGCAGGGGGGCGGCCCTCGCGACCGATGGCCGCAACAACCTGCGCACCCTGGGGCTGGCCCAGCAGATGTACCTGGGCGACTTCCACGCCTACCCGGCCACCGCCGGCGCCGGGATCATGGGCTACGGGGAGAAGTACGGCTGGCTGATGATGAACGATTGGAAGCTCAAGCTCATCCCCTTCATCGGCGTGAACGACGACCGGTTCACCGATCGCCAGGAACAACGACGGCCAGCCGCATCCGGAAACGTGGGGACGCGAGAAATCGGCCCGATTCACTCGGGCATGATGGTTTCCATCCGCTGGCGGCCGTTCTTCCGGTAGACCCGGAAGTCCTTGTCCAGGGTGAACACCGGCAGGCTGGGATGCAGTTCCGACATGCGGACGAGACACGCATCCGCAAAGGACATGGGCACGTTCCGATAGGCGTGCATCAGGCGCATGACCCGCGGGCGTTCCGGGAGAAACTGAAACGGCAATTGGATCACGCCCCGTTCCAACCATGCGTCGATCTGTTCCATCGCACGGGGATGGAAGCCAAGCAGGAAGCAGGATTCGGTGAGGACCGCCTCGCAGGAGAGAAACCGGGGTGGCAACTCCCTGAGCCGATCGACCACCCACCCATGGTGCTGCTCGTTCGAATGGAGAAATGAGACCAGGGGGCCCGTGTCGAGGATGGCGGCCTCAGTCACGCCCGAACCCTTCCATGTGCCGCGGGTGGGTGGCCAGGTCGCACGGACCATCCTTCAGGATTCCCGCCGCCGGCTTCATGACATCGAAGGCGGAAAGCCCGGCCCGCCTTTTCTGCTCAGGCAGGTTCGCTTCGATGGCTTCGCGAACCACCTCCGACTTGGAAACCCCCCGCTTCTCTGCCACCGCCTCGAGCTCGGCGTCGAGAGCCTCGGGCAGCTTGCAGGTGATCGTCGCCATGAGAGCCAGGGTATTACCTCGTATCCGTGAACGCAATACCGCCTGGATGCTCCCGATGCCCCCGCTCCGGAGCCCACCTGAGCTTCGCCGACGGCCATGGGGAACAGGGACGCCGGACAAACTGGCTCTCTCCCGCCATCCGACACCGCTGGAACACGGAGGTCCAACCGCACTCACCGTCGAGCCGCATCTCGCTGCGCCAGGATTTCATCCGGCGCCACCCGTGTACCCGCCAGTGCCTTGCGCTCGCGCAAGCTTGACAGCATCTGCTCCCTTTGAGGGCGGGCCGCCAACCGCTCCAGGTCGGCACCCAAAAACTCCTGCAAAAATTCCTGCATCGACCGGCCCTGGCAGGCGGCGCGCGCCGCCAGTTCATCCCGGACCGCACGAGGAACGTCACGAATCGTAATCTGCACGTTCACGCGGTCACGCGTGACTTCCGTGATGTCATCATGCAAGCGCGCCAGGCTGTGGCGCCAAGCCGGGGGGGCCCACGCGCCAACGCCGCCGTTCCATTCCGTTCAACCGGAGTCGGGCGAAGGCTCCGGTCACGCCGACCCGAACCATGGCTGGAGCCACCGGGGAACGGGTGGATTCAAACGGACGGGCTGCCCCTTCTCAACGACAGCCACCAGGCGTAAGGCTCCAGACCGGGTTCGGCAGCCAGCACCTCCGCATGGATGAAGCGCAGCCCGCTGGATCACTTGTTCGATGCCCCGGCCCAGGTTGGCCCAATACTCGATCTGACCGGCAATGGATCGCTGGGAGAGTTCGGCGGTGAACCGGGCATCGAGCGCGATGCAATCCGAAAGCTTCACTGGCTGGCCCATGGATACATGGGTGGCAGAATTCTAGTCTAACCTTTCGCCATGGGGCTCTCCGTCCCTATTCCATATCGCGAGGCCGCTTGGGTCCGCCTCCACGAACACCATTTTGATCCTCGGTGCGCTGACATGCCCGTCCACGAACACAACGTTCACGCGGCCCTGGTGGCGGCTCATCATTCTGTCCCTTCCCGCCTCCGAACCGGGTGCATAAAAATAGCGGCCGCTGTAGCTGCTCCTCCCGTCGTCAATCAAACCCCTCCATGCCGTTGCTGCGTCAAGAATACCCACCATCTCACTAGGCCTGACTACCTCATGCTCGCCTACGGGCGGCCACCTCGAACTACTTCCCATAACGCCCTTCCCTCCGAGCCCAAGCGGAGCATCCGTACCGGACCCGATGACTCCTCGGTCATTGTAGCCGTAGGATATGAACGCCTCCTGCCGCCCCACTGGCTCAATTGCCGTTGGACAGCTTGTCAGTTTTCCGTCTAAGTCCTTGCTATTTAAGATCGATTTCCGCCAATTCACTGTGTGCTCCGGATGCTGCTTGTCCGCGTTTCCAGCCAGTGGATACACAGAATGCGTAGCCACGAAGTCCAACAAGGCCACCCCATGCTGTCGCAGGTTGCTCCTGCATTCCACGTCCTTGCTCCGTCGGGCCGCAATATGCACCCCTCCAAGCAATAGTCCCCCAAGGATAACAATGATTCCTACCGTTACCAAGAGCTCCACTACCGTGTAGCCACCCGCCGTCGCTCTGAACAGGCCGCATTTCTCCCCTCCAGATGCGTTGCCACTATCCTCCTTTCTGCAACGCCGTGTTCCACTGCCAATCGCTCCACCAATCTCCTTTTCGTGACACTTCATGGCAACATCCCTTTCCTGTATTTGAGTTGGTGTTCTTCGGCCAACATGGTCCAGACACTGGATAGTTCTGAACGCCTCTTGCACCATCTGTTTCGCAAAGCCATCTTGCTCGCTCTGCTAGTCTACCCCACGCACCTCTTGGCAAGGTTGTTCCCAGTAGCTTGTCGCTGCGCCCTCGGCGCACCCTTTGCATGCCCAATACATCCTGCTTGTCCATCGCATGTGCACCACTATGCCTATTCGGCGCGGCCTTTGCCTTCGTGGACTTCGCGTCCTTCGACGCCTCACGCTTCGTGACACCAACGCCGGTGTTCGCTCCCGCGAGCGGCGCGCGACCGGCGCGCCGGAGCCGCTGAGCTATTTCGGGTCGTCCGTGCCTGGTGCTTTCTTGGCCTTGAACGGGTATGCGCCACGGGGGGCTGCGCCCTTTGGTGGGATGAGTAGCGACAGGATCATGGTGACAGCCAGCACGGTCACCGTGGCTGCCAACGACCAGACCACGGGAATCTTGTAGATGTCGAGCAGCAGCATCTTCGTGCCAATCAGCACCAGGACAATTGCCAGACCATAGGTCAGCAGGTGAAAGCGCTCATGCACGCCGGCAAGCAGGAAGTACATCGCCCGCAGCCCCAGGATGGCAAACACGTTTGACGTCATCACGATGAAGGGATCGGTCGTAATGGCAAAGATTGCCGGGATGGAGTCCACCGCAAAGATGACGTCGACGATCCCGATCAGCATGACCACGACCGCAAGCGGCGTGAGCACCCTCTTGCCGTCGATCCTGGTGGTAAATCGCTCGCCGTCGTAGTCCGGGGCCACCTGCAGGCGACGCCGGACCCAGTTCAGCGCCGGGTTCGACTCCAGGTCCGGTTCCTGGCCTGCGGCCCACCACATCTTGATACCGGTGAACACAAGGAACGCGCCAAAGAAGTAGAGAATCCAGTGAAACCGCGCTATCGCCCATGCGCCCACGAGGATCATCACCGCACGAAGAACCAGAGCGCCCAGGATGCCTATCATCAATACGCGCTTCTGGTATTCCGGCGGGACGGCAAAGTAGGTGAACAGCATCAGGAACACGAAGACGTTGTCGACGGCCAGGGCTTTCTCGACCAGATAGCCCGTCACGAACTCGAGCGCCTTGGTATCGGCCATCGCCTGCATTGCGGGATCGTCGCTCAGGCCTCCCACGTACCACCACATCCATCCCATGAACAGCAGGCTCGTCGCCACCCATATCAGGGACCATATCGCCGCTTCGCGCATGCCAACGCTGTGCGCTCCCTGTTTGTTCAACGCATAGAAGTCGACCAGCAGAGCAACGGCAACGAAGATCGCGAACAGCGACCACATCTGGGGGGTTACCAACATGAGGACATCGAATTGCGAAGGAGGCTGTGGCGAGCCAGCCTGATTGATATTGACAGGTCACCTTCGCGGTCTTGCCTGGCATGCGAGACTGCATGCAGCGGGGGCCGGGACATTCTTCACACGCCGTGAAGCGCATCCGTACTGACGACACCCGCGGGGCCTTGAGGCCCTGGCTACCCCCCTGGAGAGGCGCGGCGATCAGAGCAAAGCGGCCTCGATTCTGTCAAGCTGCCGCCGGAGTGACTAAACCCCAATATTCTTTGCCCGTCGGCGGACGCAGGACTGATAGGAATTTGCTTTTTGAGGTGGGGCGAGGATGGCGGATTGGGAGGGGGCTTTCAAGGTGGCAGTCGGTCTGAAACGGGCCGGAATCCTCCCCACGGCCGTCCCCCGGGGGACGGCCGTGGGGCTCCGCCGGTTCGTCGGACCTAGCCCTGCGGTTGGGGAGGCGGCGACCAACTCCCGGCTGGGGGTCGCGGGTCGTTTGAGGGCGCGTCCCCCCGTTGGGCGGACCGCACCCCGCAAAGCGGCGCGATTCTCCCCACCGAGTCTTCCCTGGATTGAGCTTCACTCCTCTTCCGCCGCCACGAGCGCCGGCACAGGCGGAGCTCGCGCTGGGCTTGGCTCCCACAGGCCGTCCCGCAGGCGCGGGACCTCAGGATCTTCTCGATCACGTCCGTCTGATGCCGCTCGATGAAGGCGATAATGCGCATGGTCGCACCGCACTTGGGACAGGTCAGCGGGTCGGTTTAAATCCAAGGGATCGAACACCTGGAAGTTGCACGAAGGTCCGGCCAGGAGTTCCTCGTCCCCCGGCTCGGGAAAACGGCGTACCGCGTTGTGGTCGCTCTTGTCGATGACTTTCCCGGCCTCGGTGACCTCGACTTGTCCCGCCGTAGCCTTGGCGGAGGCGGATCATCCGAGTCTGGCTGAAGGGGCAACGAAGTAAGTACTGGAGCAAGCGCTGGATGCCGGCGGTATCCCTGCCTCCAGCCGCACGCTCTGCTCGACGCTGAAGGCCGAATGCTTCCAGGAGCGCATGTTCGCGACGACCTCTTCGGTGATCTTACCCTCGGCCAGGAACAGCTCGAAGACCTCCTGTTCCCAGAGTTTGAGGAACGGTTGCGCTGTACCCGTCGTTCGCCCAGGCGAAGCATGAAATGCTGACCGCGGCCGCATGGAACGCTCTGGTGGCGGCGGACTACGGAGTCGCCATCGACAGGGCCGAGGAATGCATCGGGGAGTTCAAGGCGGCGGCAGGCGCGCTCCAGGCGGACCTGGAACGGGCTGGCAAGCCGTTGCCGAGTGGCGGCGTCACGGGAGCCGCTCGAGACGCGATCCTGGCCAACGGGCCATTGAACAGCGTGGCGACCCGTTACTTCATCATCGGGGAGGCCAACCGCCTGTTCGTCCGGACAGACCCCGCCAAGTTCGTCGCGGCCCGAAGTGCCTACGAGGAGGCGGCCAGACTGGGCTTCGGACGCGGCTACAACACCAACGGGGTGTTCTGGATCCCCGCGGAGAAGGCCACCCTTCGACTTCAGGCATTCGCCACGGTGACCAACACCGTCACCCCAGCCTCGCCGCCGCCGCGGTGACGGCGTTGATAGGCCGATGTGCGCCTGGGTGGCATGCCGGAAGGCGCGGAGTTGACGTCTTGATGCCGGGACGACCCGGGCGGATGTCATCGGGCACCTGTCAAGGCATTTCGTGGTGGCGGTGGCCGGTTGGCGACGGCGGGTGGCGGGATTCCAGCGGACTCGCCCGGGATGAACCATCGCCAGGAAACGGGCGGGCCGCACCCTGGGGCCGGCCCAGCAGACGTACCTGGGTGACTTCCACGACTACCCGCCGACGACCGGCGCCGGGATCATGGGCTACGGCGAGAAAGACGGCTGGCGGATGATGCTTTTCGCCGACGGCCATGTGGAAACCGCCCGGCAGACGAACTGGCTGTCCGTGGCGAGAGCTTGATCTCGAAGGCGAATACGCCGTGGGGACCATACAGGACGAAGTCCACCTCATCGCCGGCCGGGGTCCGCCAATAGTGCAGGGTGTAACCCAAACCGAGGCAGTCATTGATGGCCCGAAGGTGCTGCAGGAACAGCGTTTCAAGCGCCGGACCGTGGATGCCTTCCGGCGCATCCAACGGCCCGCGTGGGCGCACGGTCTGGAAGACTCCGGCGTCGAAGAAGTAGAACTTCGGATGCAACACGACGCGCCGCTTGGCCCGGCGCGTAAAGGCCGGGAGGCGGACGGCGATCAACAGGTCTTCCAGCACGGTGAACCAGTTTTCCGCCGCCTTGGCGCTGATCGCGCACTCCCGCGCCACGGCGGCCATGTTCAGCACACCCCCTTGCGAAAAGCTGGCGGCTTCCAGAAACCGGGCAAAGGCGGCCAGGTTCCGGGTCAGTCCCTTCTGTTGCACTTCCTCGCGCAGATAAGTGTGCACATAGGCGGCGAGGAAGTCGGCCGGGTTGGACGAGGTGCAGGCCTGCGGAAGCCCTCCCCAACGCAGGCTGCGCTCCAGATCGAAGTCGCTCCCCAGTTCAGCGGCAGTCAGCGGGTGGAGGTGACGCGTCAGCGCCCGACCCGCAAGGAGGTTCACCCCCTGGCCGCGAAGCTTTCGGGCGCTGGACCCGGTGAGGACAAACCGCAGCCGCCGCCCCTCGATCAACCGATCTATTTCCGGGGGCGGGCGGTGCCAGGCCTTCTCGCACTCTTGCCGAAGCAACACCCGTCCGCGTGGTTCATCGGACCCGTTTGCCATTCACCGAGGCCCTTGGGACGACCAGAGTTTAGGCTTGTGCAAACGTGATCACGTGATACTGTGAGTTCGTGAGAAACATCACCATCGCGCTCGATGACGAAACCTATCGCAAGGCACGCATCGCCGCCGCTCAGCGCGACGCCTCCGTTTCTGCCCTCGTGAAAAAGTATCTTCTTACCCTGGCAACCGAGACGCCTGCTCCCCGTGATCTGAAGCAGGAGCAGGAAATCCTGCTCGACTCCCTTTGGCGGCGCCACCCCGGCTTTACCTCTGCCGAGAACCTCTCCCGCGATGCCATCCATGAGCGTTCATGACCTTCATTGACACCAACATTCTCCTCTACGCCGTTTGTCCCGGCAGCCACGAACGCGCCAAGGCGGAAAAGGCGCGAGAGATTCTCCGGCGCGACGACCTCACCCTGTCTGTCCAAGTGCTTCAGGAATTTTACGTCCAAGCCACCCGCTCGACCCGGTCACAGCCGCTTTCCCATGCCGATGCCACGGCTTTGATCAAACTCTGGCTCCGCTTCACCGTCGTGGAGCTATCCGTCACGGTCATGCAGGCTGCCTTGCGCCTCAAGGATCGTTACCAGACTGCCTACTGGGATGCCGCCATCCTGGCCGCCGCCGCCGCCGGAGGATGCACCGAACTCCTCTCCGAAGACCTCAACCCCGGCCAATCCTACGACGCCGTCCGCGTCATCAACCCGTTTCGAGGAAAGGACGAAGGATGAAGACTCTGCCCGCCATGCGTTCCCTGGACGCAGGGGGCAATCCATAGTTTGGTCCCGGTCCAGTGGAGACTGCCCGGCCGGAGGCGTGGGTGGTGGCGACGGACGCGGCGCGGCGACGGTGGAATGCCGATCACGAGCCCCGTCGCGATACGTGGGGACGGGAGTGAGTCCGAGGGAGGTCCGCTCGCCATCGTATTCCATGGCCAGGGCAGAAACGGCGATCCGCTGATGATCGACCAGAGCGGCTTCGATCCCCTGCCGATCGCTTCGTGCCGGCAAGGGATCGCTGGGAGAGTTCGGCGGTGACCCGGGCATCGAGCACGGATGGCGTCCGAAAGCTTCACTGGCTGGCCCATGGACGCGGGGTAGCAAGATGCTGCCTGGTGTCAATTCCCCGTTGGGGCTGGATCCGCGCCATGGTTTGCCATGTCCGGCAGCAGATCCGGGAGTGCATCCGAACGTGATCCAAGGCGCCTCCTTTCCCACCGATCGGCGCGGTGCGCTCCACCGTTGGGTCGATTGGATCGTTGACCGGACTGCGGGCCCGTCATCGGCATCTTGTTCATTGATTCGGGGAATCGGTTGGCGCACGCTGGCGGCGTGGAATTAGAAACCGTGTTCGAAACGCTGGTCGTTTCCGAAGCGCAGCTTATCCGCTCCCGACTCGATGCGGCCGGCATTCCCGCCGAGGTCGATCCCGAGATCGATCCGCTGTCGATCGAGGGCTATTCGCTGCCGGCCGGCGGCATTCAGATCAAGGTCCCGGCCGAGCGCGCGGACGAGGCGCGAACCCTCCTGGCGGCGAGCGAGTCGGCGGAGTTATGAAGGCGCACGCCGGGGCCGCGGCCCTGAAGCGGCTGGCTCGGGAGCTGGCGCCCGGCGAATTGTGCCTGGATGAGGCGACGCGGCGTGCCCATGCGGGGGACAAGTGGTGGGCCGCCCGGACGCCTGAGGCGGTGGCGTGTCCACGGGCCACCGAGGGGGTGGTGAAGGTGCTGAAGTGGGCGCATCGCCACGGGGTGCCGGTGACGCCACGCGGCGCGGGGCATGGGTATGTGGGGGGGTGCGTTCCGGCAGAGGGCGGCGTGGTGCTCAGTCTGGACGCCTGGCAGACCATCCGGGAGATCAGCACCCGGGACTTCGTGGCGGTGGTGGAGCCGGGTGTGCGGACGCTGGCGTTGCAGGAGGCGGTCGAGCGGAAGGGAATGTTCTATCCGCCCGATCCCGCCAGCCGGGCCGACTGCAGCCTGGGCGGCAACATCGCCTGCAATGCCGGGGGGCCGCGGTGTTTGAAGTACGGGGTCACACGGGATTACGTGCTCGGGCTGGAGGTGGTCCTGGCGGACGGGACGGTGGTGCAGTTGGGGAGCCGGACGCACAAGAACAAGACCGGGTTCGATCTGGCGCGGCTGGTCGTGGGAAGCGAAGGCCTGCTGGGGGTGGTTACCGAGGCGACCCTGAAGCTCCTGCCGAAGCCGCCGTGGCGGGCCTGCATGGCGGCGGGACTCGGATCGATGCGGGCGGCGGCACGGGTCATCCGGGAGATTTTCGCGGGGGGATTCCTGCCGAGCGCGGTCGAGGTGGCGGACCGGTTCACCCTGGCGGCGGCGGGGCGGCGGACGGGGGATGCGCGGCTGTCCGGGTGCGGGGTTGTGGTGATGGTGGAACTGGACGGTCACGAGGCCTCGGTGCGGCGGGAATTACGGGATCTGGCCCGGATTGTGGACCGGGCGAAGCCGCGTTTTGTGCGGACCGCGCGGGGGCCGGAGGCGACCGAACGGCTCTGGCAGTTGCGCCGTGAATTTTCCTATGGGCTTCGGGACACAGGTTTGATCAAGATGAACGAGGATGTGGTGGTTCCACGGGGCCGGATCGAGGAATTGTTCCGGCTCGGGGAGCGACTGCGCGAGCGACACGGGTTCCCGGTGGCGTGCTTCGGGCACGCGGGTGACGGCAACATCCACGTCAACATCATGGTGGACGAGTCGTCGCCGGGGTACGGTCGGCGACGCGACGCGGCTTTGAACGAGTTGTTCGAGGGCGTGCTGGCGATGGGCGGGGTCATTACAGGGGAACACGGCATCGGTCTGGCCAAGAAGCCTTGGTGGACGCAGGCGGTTTCGCCCGGAAGCCGCCGGCTGCATGCCCTCGTCAAGGGTGCCTTTGACCCCAAGGGCATTCTCAACCCGGGAAAGTTTGTATAGAAGAAATTCGGAGAACGATCCGATAAGGAATTCGAGCGTATGAAACATGACGGCAAGCGCAGCGCGACCTCAGACCATGTCCGGAGAAGCGGTCAGGGTGTCACCGACACCGCGGTGCGGAAGGCCACCGGCAAGGGCTGGGGCGACTGGTTTGACCTCCTCGATACGGCGGGCGCGCGCGAGATGACGCACCAGCAGATTGTCGCGGTGGTCGGACGAACCGAGCCGAACGGCTGGTGGCAGCAGATGATCGCGGAGGTGTACGAGCAGGCGCGCAGCCTGCGCGACCGGCACCAGCGCGAGGACGGACTGGCCGCCAAGGGCAGCAAGATCATCCGGGCCGGCGCCACCCGCGTGTATGCGGCGTGGGCCGAGGACGGGCTTCGTGCCGCCTGGCTCGATGCCGAGGGCTGGCACATCCGCAAAGCCACCCCCTGCAAGTCGCTGCGCGTCACCTGGACCGACGGGCACACCCACCTCGATATCCACCTCTGGCCGCGGAGTGTCGATCGCACCCTGGTGCAGGTCGAGCACAGCCGGCTGACCAACATGGACGAGGTGCATCGGTTGCAGGCGTTCTGGTCTGCGGCCCTCGAGCGGCTCCGCGGCTTTCTCGAAACCGCGGATCAGCCGCATTCCCTCGTCGCCTAGCCTGGCGGGTTCCCACTCCCCGCCCCCCGGTGCGTTCCGGCCCGTCGTCAACGCGGGAATCGAGCGGTCGCCGCTGGCTCCGCCGGATCCTGGTCGTCGGCGGTCTGGCAGCCCTGTCGTGGTTCGCGTGGCAGGTGGACTGGCCCGGCACCTTCCGTGTTCTGGCCCGGCTGGGTTGGGCGCTGCCGCTGGTCTTCGTTCCCTACCTGCTGGTCTATTTCGCCGATACCGCCGGGTGGCGCAGTTGCTTCGGCCATCCGCCGCGGCTGAGCTGGCTTCGGTTCCTGCGCATTCGCTGGGCGGGCGAGGCGGTCAATAACGTCATCCCGTCAGGCCATGTCGGGGGCGAGGCGGTCAAGGTCCTGCTCCTGCGTCGCCACGGCGTCTCCGGCCACGACGGGGTGCCGGCCGCGGTGATTTCCAAGACCCTCCAGAGTGTGAGCCAGCTGGCGTTCCTGGGTCTGGGCGCGTGGTGTTTTCTCGCGTTGGGCACCGCTCCAGCCGCCTTCCGGCAGGCGATGGGCGGGTTGCTGGCGATCGGAACGGTCGCCCTTCTGGCGTGGGTCGCGCTGCAACGCCGGGGCCTCTTCGCCTCGCTGAACAGCGTCGTCCGACGCTTTCGGGCCGGCGACACCCGGTGGGGACGGAAACTGGCGGAATGGGACGGGCTGGACGCGCGGATCGTGGGGTTCCGTCGGAACCATCCGTACCGGTTCGCCGGGGCGCTGGCGTTCTACGGTCTGGGCTGGCTGCTGGACGCCACCGAGATCCTGGTGTTCGCCGTGCTCACCGGGACGCCACTGAGCGTGGAGCAGGCGGTGGCCATCGAGGCGTTTGTGGGGGTGGCCAAGGGCCTTACGGTCTTCATCCCCGGAGCCCTTGGCGTGCAGGAGGGCAGCATCGTGTTCCTTTGCCGCATGGCCGGGGTGGACGAGACATTCGGAGCCGCCTACGCGCTGATCCGCCGATTGCGCGACGTGGTGTTTGCGTCGATCGGGTGGAAGCTGCTGCTGCTGGATCGGGTTCGGTTGCGGGATCTTGCGTGAGCCGGATTCGCCCCACGGCTTTGCTTCGGAGGGACGAGCTCCGCGAGTCCCCAAGGATGATCCGAGGTTATTTGGACAGGATTCACAGGATCAACAGGATCCAGAAGTGCCGCCAGTCTGCCGGGTTTCGCTGTGGGTCGAGAGCTCCCTGTCTGTTGCTCCGCTCCATCCTGTTCATCCTGTCCTAAAACCTCAGACCAGACCCCTCGGGCCTTCGTCAGTCGCCCTGCTCCCCTGGTGTGTGCCCGCCGAAACACACTTCCCATCTGCCCAAGCGCCATGGTATCCCCCCGCAAGATTCTCCCAGCCGGCAGCTTCTTCGTGGCGGATTTGCCACGTTGCGGAGGCCCCAGCCCCAGGCGGCCCGGGGGGCAGGACGGGGGAATCGACGATGCGTCAACGCCAGCCCAAGCCCATGAAATACGCCGAACGTCCGGCCTTGCCCGGCCCTGCCCGCAGCGCCTCCCGCAGCGCCTTCACGCTGATCGAACTTCTGGTGGTCATCGCCATCATCGCCATCCTGGCGAGCATGCTCCTTCCCGCGCTGGCCAAGGCCAAGGACAGGGCTTTGCTCACCAAGGACTTGAACAACGTGAAGCAGATCCTGCTGGCGACCCATCTCTACACCGGGGACAACGAGGAATCGATGCCGCACCCGAGCTGGGGGAGCATCCCCGACGGTCCGAACAACTGGTGCTACGCGACGCGCATCGACGGCAACCGGCCTATTCCTTCGGCGGCGGGCCGGCGGGGTGCGTACGCGCACACCAATCAGCTTCCCTGGTTTCAGAAGGGGCAACTTGCGCCCTTCCTCTCCACCCGGGATGTGCTGGTGTGTCCCAAGGACCAGGCCGAGTCGATGGGGCGTCTGGCCAATCTCTACGCGCAGCGCGCGCTCAAGCTGACCAGCTACACCTGGAATGGCGCCATCAGCGGGCTCGGCAACCAGCTTCCGAACGGGGGCACCTACAAGGTGACCAGCCTCAGGCCCTCCAACATCCAGCTCTGGGAGGCCAACGAGTACGATGCCTTCTGGTTCAACGATGCCGGCAACCAGCCCCATGAAGGGATTTCCCAGCGCCACGCCGGTGGCAACACCACCTCCACCACCATGGACGTGAAGGGCGGCGCCATCGTCGGAGCCATCGGCGGTCACGCCGAGTTGATGAAGTTCAAGAAGTACTACGACATGGCCGGGGTGCGCAGCGGCGGCGCCCGGTTCCGGCCGGCGGAACTTCCCAATGATCTGTTCTACGTCCCCGGCAGTCCCACGGGCGGGTATTGACCCGCACCGTCGGATCGACGCCGTCAGATCGAGTCAGATCGAATTCGCGAGCCATGAAGAACCCGATGCGTCAGGCGACCCTCAGCGCCTTCCTTGGAATGGCCCTGGTCCTGGGTCCGGGCTGCAGCCGTGAGCAGGAGGATTCCTGGGCGGACATGCCGGCCGAGGAGGAGACGGACGAGACCTACGCCGACACCGGCTACGAGGAATCGACGACCGATGCCTTCGTGATCGGCGGCGATGGATCCCCGGCGTCACCCGAACAATATGAATCGGCCATGCGGGCGCAGAACTATGTGCAGGCGGCGGACGTGATTCTGAGGATGAACGCCCAGGGCCGGCAGGACGGCAACGAGATCGACCGCATGCGCCAGTTGCAGATGGAAGTCGCCAACGCCATGGCCAACGGCGATCCCCAGGCTCAGCGCGCCGCCGAGATGCTCCGTCGCATCGGCCGCATGCCGCCCCCAACCGGCCGGTAACAGCGGGCCCAATCTCGAGCCCGTTCACGGACTCGACGACCCAAGGCGCGTCCGTTGCGCCGCCAATACCTTCTTCGCGGGCGCCCGATCCAGGATCGTGCGTCCTGGATTTGTGGGGAGAGTGCGAACTTCGCGAAGCGTCGCCTCGGAGGGCCGAGTTCCACGAGGCCGCAACGGTGTGGAGCGTTGGATCGAGGACTCGCGGAGCTCGTCCCTCCGATTGGCTGCCTCCTCACCCACAACTCCGGGATGCGCCCGATCCAGGATCGGCGCCCGCGTTTCCTTGGGCTTCTGAAGCTGATGGTGTCGGGCCAGCGCCGTGACGAGCCGGCCCCCCATGAAGAGCCCCGCCGCGATCAGGATCGCCCCCGAGATGTGGGCCGTGCGCAGCAGCACCCTGGGCGAGAATCGCCGGTGCCCCAGTGACACCGCGTACCCGAGCTTGGCAAACCAGGCGAAGGATCCCATGGCGATGCCGCCAACGGCGGCACCCTTCGAGGCCCATGTGGTGTCCACCCATTCGTGGGCCACGCAGGCGGCGGCAAAGGCAACCCAGAAGAGAAGCGTCACCGGATTGCCCAGGACCCTGACAAACCCGGTCATGAACGCCGTGTGCGGGTGCAGGCGCTGCTCCACCACCACGACCGCGTGGGGCGTGGCCGGCATCTCCCGGGTCAGGAGGTACTTCACGCCGATCACGCTGACCACCACGAAGCTGACCAGTTCCATCACCGCGCGTACCCAGGTCGAAGTGAAGAGCCGGGCGAAACCGGCGAAGGCGACCATCGAGTAGATCGCCTCCATCAGCACCGCGCCCAACCCGATGAACAGCACGTGCCGGAAACCGCGCCGCGCCCCCTCGTTGATGATCGTCACGTTGACGGGCCCCACCGGAATGCAGGCGAGATAGCCGGCCAGGAAGCCGACCGCCCACGGAATCATCAGGACAGACAGGTCAGGCATGGCGGGCTGGAACGGGGACCGCGTCGCCTAGACACCGGGCTTGCCGGACGAGTCGGAAGAGTCGGACGAGCCAGAGGTGCCGGGTTCCTCCGGCTTCCTGGGGGCCGGGGTTTCGGCATCCACATCGGAACCATGGGCATCCCCGTCCGCGTTGTCGGGATTGGAATCCGAGAGCGTCGCTTCGGGTTGCGCCTCCTCCTCATCGTCCTCGTCCTCCGCATCCTCGTACTCGATCTCGCGGCGCATGCGCCGCGAGATGTGGGGCCGCACGAAGCCGTACACGAGATACGAAGTGAAGACGAGAGGCAGCACCACCGGGAGAATCTTCTGCCAGAGGATCAGGAAAACGCCGACCAGGGCGAGGATGATGACCGCCTTGGTGAAGGGGGTGCTGGTGCGCCAGTTGAGGTTCTTGAACGCCGGATAGCGGACCTGGCTGACCATCATGACGGAGAGGAAGACCAGGATGATGGGCAGCAGGTACCGCCACCAGCCGCGGGCGAAGTCCTTCTCGGACCACCACAGAATGAAGAGGGTGAGCGACGCCACCACTCCGGCCGCCGCCGGAATGGGGAATCCGATGAACTCGCGGGTCGCCCCGCCCTCGTTGTAGTGCGCCAGCACATTGAAGCGGGCCAGCCGGAAGGCGCCGCACAAGAGATAGATCGAGGCGATCAGCCAGCCGATCTCCTGGTGGTTCTCGAACACATCCGCCAACACGATCCGGTGCACCAGGAACGCCGGCGCCACACCGAAGGACACCACGTCCGCCAGGGAATCGAACTCCCGTCCGAACGGACTCTCCAGCCCGCCCATCCGCGCCACCCGCCCGTCCAGCATGTCGAAGATGCAGGCGAGCAGGATGAAGAACAGCGCCTCCCGGATCACCGTCGCGAACCCCGGGACGAACGGATCCGCCTCCACAATGCGGGTCAGCGCCAGGAACCCGCAGAACAGGTTCCCCGCCGTCATCAGGTTCGGCAGGAGATAGATCTTGAGCCGGCTGTTGTCGTCGGGAGGCGGTGTCGCTGGATCGGATCGCTCCATGGGCGGGGATGCACCGGCGCCGCGAGGCTAGGCGCTCGGCCCGCTGCTGCCAATCCCTCCCCGTCAGTTTCGGTTTGTCCCGATGGCCCCGGGTCCCGAACATCGGAGCCGCCGTCGCGTGAAGAACATCGTCTATTTCGATCTCGAGACCCAGAAATCCGCCGAGGAGGTGGGAGGCTGGCACCGCATCCGCGACATGCGCATGAGCCTCGGGGTGACCTACAGCACCGCCCGGGGCGGGTATCGCATCTACCCCGAAGCCCAGGTCAATGCCCTGATCGAGGAACTGCGCCGGGCGGACCTCGTCGTCGGCTTCAACCAGTTGCGGTTCGACTACGAGGTGCTCCACGGCTACACCGTCCTGGACCTGACCCAGGTTCCGACCCTCGATCTGCTGGTCGAACTGCAGAAGATCCTCAACCACCGGCTCACCCTGGATTCGGTCGCCTCGGCCACCCTGGGGGCGGAGAAGACCGCCGACGGGCTTCAGGCCCTCCGGTGGTTCCGTGAAGGGCGCCTCCTCGATATCGCCGAATACTGCTGCTACGACGTGAAGATCACCCGCCTGGTCCACGAGTTCGGACGCGACCGGCGTCAGGTGTTCTACACCCAGCGACACGGTCAGGTGCTGCCAGTCCCGGTTTCCTGGTGATCCCGCGCCCCGGGGAACGGTCCGGTCTCGAGCCAGCGAACCAGTCCGGCGGCCAGCGCCGCGCCATCCCCAAAAGGGACCACCCGGTCGGGTGGTTCGCACAGCGCGAATCCCCCGCCCCAGGCGCGGCCGTTGAGAACACAGGCGTCGGTGCGTGCCTCTTCCAACTGCCGCCACGCGGCGGCCAGGGCGTCGGTGCGCGTCCCGTTGAGTTCGTATTTCCACCCCACCAGTCGCGCCCCGGGAAACCAGGCCCGCAGCCGGGCGAGCACCTTCGTCGCCGGCTCCAATTCGAGAATCACCCGCCCCGAGCGGGTCGGGATCTTGGCTGCCGCACAGTCCGTCCCGTCTGCCAGCCGCGCGGCGGCCACCCGGAAGTCACAGAGCGCCGCCGCATGGAACACCGCCCCGATGGCGCCGCGGTCCGGCCATTCCTCCAGCCTCCGGGACAGGTCGTCATTGGTGCCGAAGGGAAGGGTTTCCAGCATTCCGACCGGCACGACCGGCACAACGGCACTGGCCAGCTCGCCCCGCAGGAAGGTCACGCGGTGTCCCGCCGCGGCCAGCGCCCCGGCCAGCCGGGCCCCCAAGGCTCCCGTCGAGGCGTTGGTCAGGCGCCGCATCCCGTCAATCGGCTCCCAGGCCGGGCCGCCGGTCACCAGGACATTCATGAGGCCGGGGCGGAACAGGCGGCAACCGTGGCCTCGAGGCTGGGCACATCGGACACCCGCAGACATTCCGCCTCGGGAAGAATCCGTTTGAGGAAGCCGGACAAGGCCTTGCCCGGCCCCAATTCGATGAAGCGGGTGAAGCCTTGATCCCCCAGCCAGCGGATCGATTCCTCCCATCGGACCGGCGCGCACACCTGCCGGACCAGCACGTCGCGGATCGACTGGGGATCGCCGTGGGGCCGGGCGGTGACATTCGACACGACCGGCACGCTGGAAGGTTGGAGTTCAAGGCCTGCAAGCTCGCCCGCGAGCCGCGGCTGCGCCCCGGCCATCAGGCGCGAATGGTAGGCCCCGGCCACCGGCAGCGGCACCGCACGCCTGGCACCCCGCGCCCGGGCCTGGTCGCAGGCGGCCGCCAGACCCGCCTCCGGCCCGGAAATCACCAGCTGTCCGGGACAATTCAGATTGGCCAGTTCCACCCCGGTGGCTTCGCAGATCTCCCGTGTCACCGCCTCGTCCAGATTGAGAATCGCCGCCATGCCGCCGCGGGTCGCCTCGCAGGCGTCCTGCATGAACCGTCCCCGCGCACGAGTGACGCGCAGACCGTCCTCGAACCCCAGCACTCCCGCGGCGGAGAGCGCCGTGAATTCACCCAGGGACAAACCGGCGGCCGCCTCGAACCCCAGGTCCGGCAGACGTTCCTGAAGAAGCGACCACGCCACCCAGCCCACCAGGTAAATCCCCGGCTGGGCGTTCTCCGTCCGGGTCAGATCCGCATCCGGACCCTCGAAGCAAACCCGCGTCAGGTCATACCCCAGCGCCTCATTCGCCCGCTCGAACCAGGCACGGGCCGAGGGAAACGCCTCCGCCAGATCGCGCCCCATACCCACCGACTGCGCCCCCTGCCCGGCAAACATCAATGCGGTCTTGATCATCGACGCGCGCATCCAACCACACCGACCGCACCCGGGCCAAGTGCGACGGGTGAGACTGGGGCCGGCCGGCGTGGCGATGGGAAGAACGGGAACTCACGCAAACAGCTCGGCCACGCGAAGGCGGACGTCGGGAACAACGGCGCTTTCCAGAAGGGCATCCACGTCGAAGATCGCCCGCTCACGGTAGCTGCCGCCTTCGGGCCTGCGGTACACCTCAATCTGGCGCGTGGCACCCAGGACGATCCAGTACTCGTTCACACCCGCCTCCGCGTAGAGGGCGGCGTGCAGGGGCGACCTGGACATCTTCTCGATCACAATGCCCCGGATCAGCTCGGTTCTGCGGCCGCGCTCGTTGTGTTCGTCAAGCCGGTGGTACTCGTCCACGGTCAGGGGCGAGACGCGCTGGCGGACTTCTGGCAGTTCCAGGATCCCCGGCATGCTGGCATCAGGCTAGACACCGCCAGGAGGACGGTCAACGGGTTCGTGGCCGGAGTTCCTTCCCCCCCGTACATCCCCGAGTTGTGGGTCGAGGCACGAACTTCGCGAAGCATCGCCTCGGAGGGCCGAGTTCCACGAGGCCGCAACGGTGTGGAGCGTTGGGATGAGGACTCGTGATCGTGATCGTGATCCTAATCTTAATCTTAATCTTAATCTTAATCTTAATCTTAATCTTAATCTTAATCTTAATCTTAATCTTAATCTTAATCTTAATCTTAATCTTAATCTCCCTCCCCAGTTCCCTGGCTGCATTGGAGCTTAGAAAAATACCAAACCCACCGGGCCAGCCCTCAGGCGACGCTCAAGAGAGGTGCGCCTGCGGGGTCGAGGACGAGTACCGCCCTTCGGGCTGAGTACGAGTCCCAACGAGGGGTGGCTTGGGCAGATTCCAAGAGCCTGAGATGCGCCCGAGCCGCATGGACTCCAGCGTGCCGCGGGACTTCCTACCATCATTGGCGAAGTTCGGTGAGGATGTAGAGCCGGTGGCGATGGGTTTCGGTTCGGGCGGCGCGGAACCAGGTGCCCCGGACCCGTTCCACCCGTTCGGCGACGGGACCGCGCAGCAGCAGGAAGGCGCCATCCCCCATGCGGGCCTCGCCCACCGCCTCCCGAAGGCGGAGGCGAGGGAGAGGAGTCTGGGCCTTGATGGGTTCCCGGGCGCCGGGAGCCTGCACCTCGATCTGCATCGGGCCCGGATCGTCGTAGCCGACGAATTCCGTCAGTCGCGCCGTCACCGAGAGGTGCCAGGTGTCGCCCTGAAGCTCCGGATACAGATCGATTTCGGGTCCGAAGGGAAGGGGTTCGGTGACGTAGTTGACACCAGCCGGCAGTGTGCCGGTGCCGTCGTTCGCCTCGACGCCGGTCACGATGGAACGGACTTCCTGAACACTGACCCGGGCGGCGCGCCCGCTCATGCTGGTGACGCGCGGCGTGGCCAGGATCTCGACGCCCTTCCGGTTCCGCAGCCGGTCCAGCAAGGCGAGGGCCTGGTCCCGGGTGAGGAGCGTCGGGCGGTCCTGCACGCGGCCCTGCTCGATCCGGATATTGTCCACGTGGGGCGAGGCGGCGCCGGGTTGCTGGCCCGAGGGCGGCGAGACGCGGGGCGATTCCGCAGGGTCCCCGGCGTCACGGAACAGCCAGTCCAGGCCTAGGCCCTTCTCATGTTCCTCCGGGATGTCGATGACGTGGACCGTGAGGGTGACGGTTGGCTCGGGGGCGGTAGTGGGGGAACTTGGTCCCGGGGCGGTGTCTGTGGCGGCGGCGGCGAACTCGGGCACCCCGGACTGAACGCGCCTTTCCTTCAACCCGACACGGTTCAGCATGTCGTCAACACGGGCGATCTCTTCCGGTGTAGTCCGGATCATCAGGCGCATCGCTTCGCCCGGGCGGCCCCCGTAGAACACCGACCGGGGCGGTTCGAAGGAGAGACCCAAAGCTTCCAGGGCATTGCGGATCCCAGCCCCGTCGATCTCGGGATTCCCGTCCGGCCAAGGCTGGGGCAGCAAGCGAGTTCTCAATTGCTCGGGATCCAGCCGGTAAGTCCGTGTCACCAGTTCCACCGGAGGCGCGGAGGCCGTGAGAGGATCGGCCTCAGGTCGAGGGAGGATTGTGCCGTCACGGGGTTCCGATCCTTCCACCGCATCCGGTATGGATGGGTCAGCGGGGGAGAATGCCGGGGCCGCGGGCGACGAAGAGACTTCGCGGTTTCCGACCGTGTTCCGGGCGAACAACAGTGTGCCAAGAGGCTCCGCACCCGTTCCGACGCCCGGCACGACCAGCACGATCCCCGACGCGAGCAGGGCCAGGCTGGTGGCAAGCGCGGATTCCGTGCGGGACGGACGGCGCCATCCTTCCCGCCCGTTGAGCAGGTCGTTGACGCGACGGGCCAGGGCGGACCTGGGACCGGCCCCGGCCATGCCCAGACCGCGGCCGGCCGTCGGTGCGGCGAGTTCCCGTCCGAGCAGGACCAGGGATTCTGCCAGGGCGGGGCGCCCGCCGGGAACCATGGCGCTGCCCGTGTCGGCGGCGGCTTCCATCTCGGCTTGCAGGCGGCGGCGCACCCACCACACGGCGGGATGCCACCAGGCGAGAGCCGCAATGATATTGGCCGCGGTCAGCCACAGCGGATCGCGCGCGGCGAGGTGGGTGAGTTCATGGGCGAGGATGGCCTCGCGCTGGGTGGCATCGAAGCGTCTTCGAAACCCGGATGGCAGGGCGATGGACGGTCGCAGGGATCCGAAGGCGATCGGCCCTCGAAGTCCCGGCCAGAATTGCACCGTCACCCCAGGCAGGCCCATGGCTGCGGCCAGACGCTGGGCCGTGTTGCGGGTGTCCGGATCGGCCGGCAGAGCCCGCCTTGCGCGGTGGACGAGCAGGGCCTGTGCAACGACGCCACGACCCATCAGCAGAACCGTCCCGCTCAGCCAGAGCCAGCCGGGCCACCACGTGCCGCGGGCCGGCGTGGCAGGACCTTCGCCTTCCGACGGGCGTTCGACGGCCAGGGGGCGGGCCTCATCGGCATCGAGGAGTCGCACCACCGCCTGACGCTCGCTCCTGGCAGGGCGTTGCCATCCCGCGATGGCGTCGCGGCCACCCATCAGTTCGCCCAGCCAGACGAAGGCGATCGACAACAGGGCCGCCTGCCAGAGCCGGCGTCGAGGGTGCGGATGTCGGAGGGTCCGGGCGATCAGGGCTGCCAGTGCGGCGAGCACGGCGGTCTCCGCGGTCAGCAGCGCGGCAAGGTGGACCCAGAATTCGAGATCCGGACTCATGAGATCCTCCTCTTGGCGGCACGGATCAGGCGTTCGAGTTCATTGAGATCCTCACGGGTCACCTCGCGCGTCTGGAGGAGGTGGTTCACGGCGCCGGCCAGGCTGCCCTGGAAGAGGCTCTCGACCACGTGATCCGTCATGCTCCGGCCGACCTGGTCGGCGGCGACCCGGGCGCGGTAGAGGAAGGTGCGCCCTTCTTCACGATGCCCGACCAGGCCCCGGTCCTCCATCTTGCGGAGCATCGTGGCGATGGTGGTGTAGGCGAGATCGCGTTCGGGCTGGAGGGCCTTGTGGACGGTGGCGACGGAGGATTCATCGGCGTCCCAGAGAACCTGGAGAATCCGCAGTTGAAGGTCTCCGACACGGAGATGGGGACGTTCGGGCAAGTTCACTACCCCAGTAGTACGACCCTGGTAGTTGTCATGTCAAGTGGTGGCTGCGACCCGGATCCCCGGGGGCGCAACCCGGTTCCTGGGAACCCGCCCAGGCCTCCCCTCGCCGGGACGTATGGGTCATTGGGGATCCGGCAGCCCGAACTCCCGGATCTTTCCGATGATCCATTCCTCGGTGTCCTGGGGCCACCAGTGCGGGCCGGTGGCGCAGGTGTCCCCAAGCATCTCCCGCAACCAGTGCCGGGCCGCTTCACCGATCTGGTTCTCCTGGGAATTGTCGGGGTCGAAACAGGCGTTCAGGTCGTTGTCGATGACCTTCACGTTCCAGCCGCGACGCCGGAGAAAATGCAACGCGATGACCCGGCTGAATTCGGTGACGTAGAACGGCCAGTCGCCCGGAAAGGTCCCGGGGCTGCAGTCGGGCAGGCCGGCTTCACGGAGGGCCTGGCGCAGAACGGGCCACGGGTGAGGATCGAACCGGTCGAGTGCCGGGCGGAACGAGAAACGGAATTCGGGGTCCCCGAAAGGTCCTGGAAGATCGAGAACGGTGGCGATCAGAGCGGCCGCGGCGGGAATCCATTTCGGGGCCAGGGACGAAAGAACGCCGTGACGCAGGTGCGGATAGTGCCGTATGGCGTGGCGCAGGACGGCTTCGGACGAGGGGCGTAGGAACCGAACGCGGGCCCCTGAACCAACAAGGGTTTCGTCGATGTCCCACAAAACCAGCGCCCCGTCTTCGCGACTCCATCGATCGAGGGCTTCGAGACAGATGGAGACGAAACGTGTTTCGAGTTCCACCAGGCGTGGCCATACGGAAGTCGGAGTTGGGTCCGTGTTCCCTTTGCCTCCCTGAGGTCCCGAGCCGGAAGGACGGCGGGACGTCTGGTGCAGCCAGGTTTCCAGTTTGGACTGAAAGGAGGCGACGAACGTTTCCCGCGGCAGATCAAGATCGAGGGTCAGCGGCGGGATCCCGAGAAACCCGCGACACCATGACATGCGGTCGGCGGGGAGGGACGAGTAGGTCGCGGAAATCTCCGGCGTGGCATCGTGCCCGGCATGGACAAGGGCGCCTTCCGCCTGGGGATCGAGAAGGGCGGCCGTGAGGGGATGCGGAGCGTGGGTCATGACGGGCGGAGGGCTGGAAATGAAAAAGGGCGGGTCCTGGAGTGGACCCGCCCGTGACAGGGAAGCGTGACGCGGCGGCTATTCGTCGTCCTTGGATTCGCGGGCGGCGCGGGCCTCGTCGGCGGCGTCGAAGGCGGAGGCGAGGGCGACCAGGTCCTCGCCGGGCTTGAGGGCGTCGAGGAGTTTCTGCTCTTCCTTGAGCTGTTCGGGCGTGTAATTGGCGGCCTTGATGGACAGGCCGATCCGGCGTTCCGCACGGTCGATCTTGACCACGCGGGCGGTGACCTCCTGGCCGACGGTGAGGACGTTCTTGATCTTCTCGATGCGGTCCTCGGTGACCTGGGAGATATGAACCAGGCCATCGATTTCGTTCTGGAGGCCGATGAATGCGCCGAAGCTGGCGAGCTTGGTGACCTTGCCGGTGACCAGGTCGCCGACCTTGTAGAGCTGTTCGATCTGTTCCCAGGGATCGACCGCCAGCTGCTTGACGCCGAGGGCAATGCGCTGGTTGGGCCGATCGACCTCGAGGACCACGGCCTCGACATCGTCGCCCTTCTTGAGGACTTCCGAGGGGTGATTGATCTTGCGCGTCCAGGAGATGTCCGAGACGTGCACCATGCCGTCGATGCCCTCCTCGAGTTCGATGAAGGCGCCGTAGCTGGTGAGGTTGCGGACCTTGCCCTTGACCTTGGTGCCGGGGGGATACTTCTCGCCGGTGGCATCCCAGGGGTTGGCATCGAGCTGGCGGATGCCGAGGCTGATCTTCTGTTCGTCGCGATTGATCCCGAGGACGGCGGCCTCGATTTCCTGGCCCTGCTTGAGGACGTCGGAAGGCTTGGCGATGCGCTTGGTCCAGGAGAGTTCGGTGACGTGCACGAGGCCCTCGACACCGGGTTCGAGTTCGACGAAGGCGCCGTAGGGGACGAGGTTGACGACCTTGCCGGAGACCTTCTGACCCACCTGGTACTTCTGCTCGATGTTCTCCCAGGGATTCTGGAGTTTCTGCTTGAGGCCGAGGCTGACGCGCTCCTTCTCCTTGTTGACGTCGAGGACGACCACGTCGATTTCCTGGCCCACGCGGAGGATTTCCGAGGGATGGCCGATGCGGCCCCAGGACATGTCGGTGATGTGGAGGAGGCCGTCGAGGCCGTTGAGGTCGATGAACGCGCCGAAGTCGGTGATGTTCTTGACCGTGCCCTTGCGGATGTCGCCGGGGGTCATCTCCTCGAGCAACCGGGAGCGGCGTTCGGCCCGTTCGGCCTCGATGAGTTCGCGCCGGGAAAGGACGATGTTCTGGCGGTCCTGGTTGATCTTGACGATCTTGAACTCGTAGCTGTTGCCGACGTAGGACTGGAGATTCTTGGGGGGGATGATGTCCACCTGCGAGGCCGGGAGAAAGGCCTCGACGCCGACGTTCACGAGGAGTCCGCCCTTGACCACCGCCTTCACCTTGCCGTGGATGGTGCCGCCCTCGGTGGAGACGCTGAGAATCTTCTCCCAGTTCTGCTTGAACTCCGCGCGCTCCTTGGAGACGACGACCATGCCGTCGCGGTCCTCCAGTTTCTCGATGTAGATGGGAACCTCGTCGCCGACCTTGACGGCCGAGATGTCCTCGAATTCCGAGGCGGAGATGACGCCTTCACTCTTGTAACCGATATCGACGAGAACTTCCCGGGGACGAACCTCGATGACGATACCCTTGACGATCTGGCCGGCGGCAAAGCGGAGGTCGCTGTGCCGCAGGGCCTCTTCCATGGTGAGCATGCGGACGGGTGCCTTCTGACTTGAGCGGAGGCCTGTCGGGCGCGGGGCCCGGCGAAGACTCCATTGCCTAAACGAAGAACCGCACGTTGCGGAGGCAACGGAGGTTGACGGTTAGGTTGTGGGTTGACTGTTGTTTCTCAGCCCTGAGTGGGCGTTCGCGCACGCGAGGCCCGGGCGGGTCGTGCAGGCTATCGACCGGGCGTCCGGTGGCAAGGCGCATTTTTTGGAAAACCCCGTTGACGCGCCGCCCCCGATTCCCATAATCGCGTCCCCTTCGGTTGCGGGGGTGTAGCTCAATTGGTTAGAGCGCTGCCCTGTCACGGCAGAGGTTACGGGTTCGAGCCCCGCCACTCCCGCCATTCCCCGCTGCCGGTCCTCAGGTCGCGTTTTCTATTCCTCGGTGGGTGGCAATTACGGACGGATTTGCGAGCACGTTCTCCCGGTGGTTCGCAGGACGGCTGGAGTTCCTGGGAAGCTGCGGCGCTACGGAGCGCCCTCGTTCAGAAGCTCCATGCCACACGCTCATGCACGTGCTGGCGCACCTTGCGCTCGCCTATGGCCGCGAGGAGCAGGTGGCATCGCAGGAACGTCGGGACGATCCCGATTATCCAATTTATGAAATAAAGTCGCTTTATCTGATTTAGGGGATAGATGAAAAAGGGTCGGCTTTGGGGACGCGCCAAATCCCGAGGATATTCTGTTAAATAGATATATGCCTTCCATTGTTTAGCCTTTATGCACCAGGACGCCGCTCGAACACCTCAACAGCTTGGGGCACTTCTGCGAGGCCATCGACGAGAGCATGGATTGACCCAGGCCGCCGTCGGCGAACGGGCCGGGCTCCGGCAACCCTCCATCTCGAGCATTGAGGCGGACCCTGGGCCCGCGAGCCTGTCTCGCATTTTTGCGGTCCTCTCCGCACTCGACCTGGAACTTGTCGTTCGACCCCGTGGGATGAGCGGGTCCAAGACCGATTGGTAACGACGATGCCCCGCCCGAAGATTCGTCGCGTGCTCTCCGTTTGGATGAACGGTGAGA
Source organism: Verrucomicrobiia bacterium (assembly GCA_019634625.1). Taxonomy (NCBI): domain Bacteria; kingdom Pseudomonadati; phylum Verrucomicrobiota; class Verrucomicrobiia; species Verrucomicrobiia bacterium. The sequence continues at coordinate 75,015 of JAHCBA010000012.1, read as the reverse complement.
AGGTCGGCCTTTGGCATGCAGGGGGTCAGAACGGCCACCCATTCATCTATGAGGATTCCTGGCGTCAATCGGAGCATGCTCGACCGATTTCACTGTCCATGCCGCTGCGCGTTTCGCGGGAACCCTACAGGAAGGGGGTCGAGGCCTTCTTCGATAACCTGCTTCCGGACAATCGATCCATCCGGGAACGCATCCAGCACCGATACCGAACCCGTTCTGCAAGGGCATTTGATCTCCTGGCGGAAATCGGGCGGGACTGCGTGGGCGCGTTGCAGCTTCTCCCCGAAGAGGCTGAACCGGCCGGCATCCGATCCATCCACGGACAACGGCTCTCCCGAAAGCAGGTGGCTGACGAACTTTCCAGATGTTTGGGCCAGGCCAGCGCCGCGCCCGGGCAGGATGACGAGTTTCGCATTTCACTGGCCGGGGCTCAGGAGAAGACGGCGTTGCTCTGGCATGACGGCGCGTGGCACCGACCGACCGGCGCGACGCCCACCACACACATCCTGAAGCTGCCCATCGGACCAGCCCCGATGGGAATCAATTTGTCGACCTCAGTCGAAAACGAGTGGTTGTGCGGGCGGATACTGTCGGCCTTCGGCATCCCGGTGGCGGACTCCCGGATGGAACGGTTCGGGGAGTACAGGGTACTGGTCATCGAACGGTTCGACCGTCGTCCCGCCCAGGACCGGTCCTGGTGGATGCGGTTGCCTCAAGAGGACTTGTGCCAGGCGACCGCCACGCCGCCAGCCTGCAAGTACGAAAGTGACGGAGGCCCAGGAATCCTCCCGATCATGGAATTGCTGCGTGGATCAAATCAACCCATCGCAGACCGGGAGGATTTTTTGCGAACCCAGTTGGTCTTCTGGCTTCTGGCTGCCATCGATGGTCATGCCAAGAACATGGGCCTGCCTGTGGCTCCACTATCGGGATTCCCCTGGGTAATCTCCCCGGACGAAGCGGACATCCAACACCCGTCCCGCTGAGTACCGCATTTCCACCGGGTGCCCGTTGCCATGGCGCCGAAACTCGATGGACATCCCGTTCCCGGTCTCGAAGTGGTCCTTCGCCACCGGCCGCAGGCGGGTGGCCCGGTAGGGCCCCTGCCAGCAACGCAGTGCGCCGTCGTGCAGTTCCACCCGGTGCATCGCCCGCAGTTCCTCACTCCAATACTCGCCCGCGAGAACCTGGAGCCGCGGGGCCTCGGTCTCCGCACCCTCGAGCTTCGGGGCGCGAATCCCCCGGTACCGCAGATGGGTTACCAGCCCCGATTCCTCGTCCCTCACAAACTCCATGCCCTGCCGATACGCCTCCACATGGAAAGTGCCGGAGCCCATCGGGGTCATCGCCGCCGACGCCTCCCGGGTCGCCTGGGTCACCAACCGCCCGCCCTCCCGACGAATCGTCAACAACCAGCCCGGCCCCAATCGATAGGTTCCCTCGTAATCCGTCCACGCCGCCCCATCGATTTCCCCCGTCCCCTCCCGATCCGGCGCGTCGATGCGCCCTTCGGAGGCCGTCCCGTCCATTCCCAGGATCAAGTCCGTCAACCGCCGTGCCAGTGAGGTCGTATCGACCGTCGTCACATTGGCCAGAATGCCCAGGGCGAACCGGTGTTCGGGCACGCGCCAGGTGATGCTGCGATAGCCCGCCCAACTCCCCGTGTGGACCACCACCTGCCTCCCCCGATGCCGGTCGAGTGCCACCCCATACCCATACTCCACCCGGCCACCGCTCCGGGTTCGCCCCGGCTGCTCCATCAACTCGATCGTGCCCCGCCCCAACACCGAACCTGTCTCCATTTCCACCAGCCAACGGCCCAAGTCCGCGATGGTGGTGTGCAGCGAACTGGATCCCCGTGCCGCCAACGGCCCCATCACCCGCCGAAAACGCCCTTCCCCTGCCGGCCCGTACCCCTCCGCCCGGTTCGGAATCGTCTCGGCCGGGTCCTCCCCGAAGTGGGTGGACACCATGCCCAGTGGACGAAACAACCGCTCGTCGGTCCATGCCCTGAGGGAATGTCCGGTGACCCGTTCCAGGACTTGCGCCAGCAGGTTGTACCCGGTGTTCGAATAGAGGTACCGCTCGCCCGGTGGGAAGTTCAAATCCCGGGCCCGTCCCGCCATCTCCAGAATCATCTCCAGGTCGATGGGCTCACGCAGGTCCATTCCCCCAAGCCGAAACATCCCCGGCCAATCCCTCAACCCGCCCGTGTGGTGCAACAGATGCCCGAGGGTGATCGTCTCCCCGAAGTCCGGCATCTCCGGCAGGTATCGCCTGACATCGTCCTCCAATCCCACCCTGCCTTCCCGCACCAGGATTGCCATGGCCGCTCCCATGAATTGCTTGGCCACCGAAGCGGAATCGAACACCGTCCCGCTCCCGATCCGAACGCGGTGCTCCAGGTTGGCCATCCCCCAATGGCGCTCGAGCAACACCCGTCCCTCGCCCACCAATACCAACGCCACTCCCGGAGATCCGGGACGGTCCCAGCGCTCCATCGCCGCCTCCACCTGCGCCCGCAGCGCATCGGTCCATTCCCAACCCTGCGCCGTCTCCCCTCCCGCGCCCATGCCTGCCAGGGAAAGGGCCGCTGCCACCATCACGCCGCTCCCGATACCCGCTTGACCAAGCCTCATGGCCGTCCAGCCTACGGCCACCCACGTCGCCCCGGCGAGCCCTTCGATCCCGTCCCCGCATCCTTACGCGCTTTTCTGTCGTCCGCCCGCGACACTCGCGCTACAACCCGTCCGCCCATGCGATGCTCCGTCCACCAGCCTCTGCTCCTGCTGGCCCCAGGGCGCGCCGCCCTCCTCGCCCTGGCGATCGCGCTTGCGGAGGCCGCGGCCGTCGGGGCCCCGGTCCTTGCCCCGATCGCCATCGAGAAGGTCGTCGGCCCGGAAACGCCCACCGGCCCGTACAAACATCCGTCCAGCTTTACCGAACTCGACAACGGCGATCTGCTGCTCGCGTACTACGGAGGCGACGGGGAATACTCCAGAGAGAGCAAGGTCTTCGGCATGAAGCTCCCCCGCGGATCGCGCTCCTGGTCCGAACCCGTCGTCATCGCCAGCAATCCCTTCTATTCCATGGGCAATCCCGTGGTCTGGCAGGCCCCCGACCAAACCGTCTGGCTCTTCTTTGTCGTCCGCCCCGGCGCCACCTGGAGCACTTCCCGCATCGGCGCCAAAATCTCCCGCGACCGCGGCGAGTCCTGGAGCGACACCTTCATCGTCGCCTGGGAGGCGGGCATGATGGTCCGATCCCACCCCATCGTCCTCGCCGATGGCGCCTACCTGCTCCCGATCTACCACGAGACCGGCAGCGATCCCGACCGCACCGACCCCGACACCAGCTCGCTCTTCCTCCGCTTCGATCCCGCCACCCGCGCCTGGACCGAGTCCAACCGCGTCTTCTCCCGCATGGGCAATCTCCAGGCCGCCGTCGTCGAACTCGCACCCGGCCGCCTCTTCGCCCTGTGCCGGCGCGGCGGTGACTATCTGCCGGGCGACGACGGAAACGTTGTCCGCACCGAATCCAGCGACGGCGGCCGCACCTGGTCCCCAGGCGTCGAGACGGAGTTCCCCAACCCCAATGCCTCGGTCGAACTGATCCGTCTGCGCAACGGCCACCTGCTCTTCCTCTACAACGACAGCCACCACCAGCGCACGCCCCTGACCGCCGCCATCTCCACGGACGGCGGCCTCACCTGGCCCCATCGCCGCAACCTGGCCGAGGGACCCGGCTCCTTTTCCTACCCCACCGCCATCCAGACCCGCGACGGACGCATCCATGTCACCTTCACCAGCGACGAACGCACCGTCATCCGTCGCGCCGTCTTTCCCGAGAGCGCCATCCTTGGCGCCTCGGAATGAGAGGCTTCCCATCCGCCCCGCCATCCTTGCGGTCCTCCGCGCACGCGATCATCATTCCACCATGAAGTTCTGGGCACTGGGTTGCATGCTCCTCGGGGGGTTCGGCCTGACCGCACGACCGGCCGACGACGTCACCCTCGCGGCACCGGATCAGCGGGTGTACGTCATTCCCATCCGCGAGGACATCATGCCGCCCCTCACCTACGTCGTCCGCCGCGGCGTCAAGGAGGCCATGGAGGCGGGGGCCTCGACCCTGATCATCGACATGGACACCAATGGCGGCCGGGTGGACGTCACCGAGGAAATCATCGGGATCATCTCCCGATTCCCGGGGGAGACGATCACCTACGTGAATCGCAAGGCCTTCTCCGCCGGAGCCTTCATCGCCGTTGGGACCCGCCGGATCTTTATGGCGGAAGAGTCCGTCATCGGTGCCGCCGCTCCCATGATGATCATCCCCGGCGGCGGCCCCGCCCAGCTCCCGGAGTCGGTCGAAGCCAAGATGACGTCCAGCATCAAGGCGCTCATCCGTACGAAGGCCGAGAGCAACGGCCACAACGTCGAAGTCATCGAGGCCATGATCGACCGGCAAAAGGAACTCACCCTCGACGGCGACGTCATCAACCCCAAGGGCCAGATTCTCACCCTGACCAACCGCCAGGCGGAACGCTCCTATGGCGAGCCCCCCAGGCCGCTGCTTTCGTCGGGAACCATGGTGTCCCTCGACGATCTGCTCGAACACCTGGGCCTTTCCTCCGCGACGGTGTTTCACGTCGAACCCACCGGCGTCGAACAGATCGCCTTCTGGCTCAACGCCATCAGCCCCATCCTCCTCGCGCTGGGCCTCATCGGCATCTACATGGAATTCAAAACCCCGGGATTCGGCATCCCCGGATCCATCGCGGTCGTTGCCCTTCTGCTCTACTTCCTGGGCGGCTACATCGGCGGCTTCTCCGGCTTCGAATGGATCCTCGTCTTTGCCCTCGGCGTCGTCCTGATCGCCCTCGAACTTTTCCTGTTCCCGGGAACGCTCGCCCTCGGCATCAGCGGCGCCGTCATGGTGCTCATCTCCCTTGTCATGGCCGCAACCGATCTCTACCCGGGCATGCCCCGCATCCCCACCGTCCCCCAGCTCCATCTGCCCCTCCAGAATCTCGCCATCGCCGGAGTCCTGTCGGGCCTCGGCATCTGGGCCCTCGGCTCCGTCCTCCCCAGGACTTCCATCTACCACATCCTCGTCTCCGCCGGCACCAGCGGTGCCCTGTCCGATCGGGACATCGGCCAGCTCAAGGCCACCCGCCTCGGCGCCGAAGGCGTGGCCGTCTCCGTCCTCCGGCCCGGCGGTAAAGCCCGGTTCGGCGACGAACTCCTCGATGTCGTGACTCAAGGCGAGATGCTCCCGGCAGGCACCCGCCTCCGCGTCGTCGGCTTCAGCACCCACGAGGCCATCGTCGAGTCGGTTCCGTCCTGATCGCGGATAGGTGATCCCAACCCCGATCCCGGGATGCATCCCCCGCCCCCTCCAGACTCCACGATTGCGCGCCGCCCACGTTCCCTCTAAAAGCCAACCCATGTCCTCCTCCACCCCGGCGTACCGTACTGCGATGGGCCGTGCCGACTCTCCCGGCTTCACCCTGATCGAACTTCTGGTCGTCATTGCCATCATCGCCATTCTGGCAAGCATGCTCCTCCCGGCCCTCGCCAAGGCAAAATCGAAGGCCCAGGGCATCAAATGCCTCAGCAATCTCAAGCAGTTGCAGCTGGCCCACATCATGTACCCGGACGACAACAACGACCGCCTGACAGCGCCCGGCAACAGCCGCGACGAACCCGGCGCCTGGGTCTGGGGCTGGCTCGACTTCGCTCCCTCCAACCGGGACAACACCAACAAGCAGGACCTCATCGATCCGCAGCGGGCCAGGTTCGCACCCTACGTCCCCTCCGCCGAGGTGTACAAATGCCCCGCCGACATGAGCGCGGTGACCATCGGCGGACAGCGGGTCCCCCGTGTTCGCAGCATGGGCATGAGCCAGGCCATGGGCGGACCGGGCGGCTGGCTCATGCCCCCCAGCATGAACGACAATCAGACCCGGTATAAGACCTACCTGAAGTCCTCCGATATGGCCGTTCCGGGTCCTTCCCAACTCTACGTCCTGCTCGATGAGCATCCGGACAGCATCAATGCCGGAGGCTTCGCCAACATGATGGTCGAAAACCCGGCGCAGGCGCGAATCATCGATTTCCCCGCCAGCTACCACAACGGCGCCGCCGGAATCACCTTCGCCGACGGCCGCGCCGAAATCAAAAAATGGACGGATTCCCGCACCAAACCGCCGGTCCGCTACAACAATCAGCTCCAACTCAACGTCGCCTCGGCGAACAATCGCGACGTGGTCTGGCTGGCGGACCGCACCACCATCCTTCGTCAGTAATTCCACACGTTCACCCGCCTTCCGATTCCGCTCCCAAACCGTCATCGCCCCTCCAACCCGCCATCAACACCCGGGCCTTCTCCAATTGCCCCCTGAGGCGATCTTCCCAACCTTCCCCGCCTGTCGAAAACACCCTTCGCTCGCGCCCGCTCCGAAGAAACTCGTTCATAACGATGCAACACCACTTGACCCGGTAGGCAGGCCACAACCATCCCGCCCGGCGCCGGAGAGCCCCTTTCCACCCCAGCGCCTCGTCAAGCCCCCGGATCCATAGGTTCCAGTGAACCCGCGGCACCCGGACTCGGGGCTGCCACAGGAAGTCCACCGCCAGTTTGGCGGGATCATCCCAGCCCGCGTACTCGAAATCGAAGAACGTTGCCCGCCCATCCGCCCGAAGAAGCGCATTGTGGAAGCCAAAATCCGACGGCGAAAGGCACCGCTCCCAGTCCGTCAAGCTCCGGTCCCACTCCCCTCCCGCATTCTCCCTCAGCACATTCAACGTTTGCTCCCACGCCGGGCGAACCGTCTCCCGGATCCAGGCCCCAGCCTCGCAATACAATTCCGATCCATCCTCCAACCTCTCCAAACGCCGTACACGGTCCTCGATGCATGCGACGTGCTCGCAGATCCGAAAACAGGCCTCCGCCGCATGGGGAATCTCCCCCGTACCCCCTTCCCCGCGCCCCCGGTTGACGTCGGCGACAAACCGGATCGCCATACGAACCAGGTCCTCACCCACATCCTCGACAGCCACCCGCCGCCCTTCCACCCATTCGAACAAGCCAAGCCGGTTCTCCTCGTCCCAACCCACGGGAACCGGCGCATTCCCAATACCACGAACACGCAGCCACTCGTAGAACGCCCGCTCGGATTCAAACCGATCCCGCCCTCCAACCGACCGACTGAAGTACTCCTTCAAAGCCCAGCTAGACCGGGGACCCTCTATTCGCCACACGCGATTATTCGCCCCGCCTGTAAGAACCTCCCATCGCGCGTTCCGGTCGATCCCCGCACTCTTCAAGAGCGGTACCAGGAACCGATCCCGTCCGTCGCCCCAAATCCCTTCCCGCCCCGGGCCATTCCGGGTCAGTCCCACCAGTTCATCCGCTTCCACCCAGTTCCTCATCCGGCAGAACCGCATGTCAGCCCCATGCTCCCCGGACGGATCGAAGAGAATTCGCTGCACACCCTCCGGAAATCGCGGATCGCCCAGAAACTCGGGAAGATCATCCACGAAGAAGTCGCATTCGCACGATCGAATCCGTTCCAACTTCGCTTCCTTCGTGCCCTCGAAGAATACATCCGCCGCCGACAGCCCATCCGGCGCCCCACCCAGTAGACCGACCCGCTCGATCCAAGCCCACGCCGCGGCATGGAGGTCATGCCGCTCCCCCAGATAAGGAAACCGGGTCTTGTGGCTAATGATGAAAACATGCCACCCCGCCCTGATACAGAGCCGGATGAAACCCAGCACCCCGGGAAAGGGCTTCGCCTCACCCAGGCGGGGCCCGTACGCAACACCCTGCATCCGGGTCCAAACCGCCTCGCGGCCGGCACTCCGGAGGGAATCGCGAATTGCCGTCTTGGTGGTCAATGACGCCCCTGCGATCGACCCGTCCTCCACGGCGAGCTTCCGGAAAAGCTCGTCGTAGCAAACGATGGTATTGTCGAAATCGATTCCGAGACGCATGGGGCAGCCTCCCCGCCGGGAGGGGGCACGGCGGATACGCAAGCCCCTGGGCCCGTGTCGCAACGCCAATCCTCTCCCGAAAAAAAAGGCGCCCGCTGACAAGGGTCAACGGGCGCCGGAAAAGAACTGGCGGCTACCTACTCTCGCGCAAGCTATACATGCACTACCATCGGCAATACTGCGTTTGACGGCCGAGTTCGGAATGGGATCGGGTCGGACCACAGCTTGATCGCCACCAGAAAACTTGCAAAGAACCCACGTGTGGATTCGCTGACAACTATACATGGAACCGCCGGCAGACAGACTCGCCGTTAAAATCGTCCAATGGACGATCAAGCCTCACGACGTATTAGTATCAGTCCGCTGAGCGCCTCACAGCGCTTGCACGCCTGACCTATCAACCGGGTGGTCTACCCGGAGTCTTCAGGGCCTTGCGGCCAGGGAAACCTTATCTTGGGATGGGCTTGGCACTTAGATGCTTTCAGCGCTTATCCCTTCCGCACATGGCTACGCAGCGATGCCCCTGACGGAACAACTGCCACACCAGAAGTGCGTCATTCCCGGTCCTCTCGTACTAAGGAATGAACCCCTCAAGTTTCCTCCGCCCACAGTGGATAAGGACCGAACTGTCTCACGACGTTCTGAACCCAGCTCGCGTACCGCTTTAACCGGCGAACAGCCGGACCCTTGGGACCTTCTCCAGCCCCAGGATGCGATGAGCCGACATCGAGGTGCCAAACCGAGCCGTCGATATGAACTCTTGGGCCCGATCAGCCTGTTATCCCTAGCGTACCTTTTGTCCGTTGAGCGATGGCAATTCCACATTAAACCATCGGATCATTTGGGCCTGCTTTCGCACCTGCTCGACTTGTTGGTCTCACAGTTAACCTGGCTTCTAGCCATACCCTCAACGCACGGTTGCCAACCGTGCTGAGCCAAGCTTCGCGCTCCTCCGTTACCATTTGGGAGGAAGCCGCCCCAGCCAAACTGACCGGCAAGCACTGTCCCCCGCCTGGCTGACAGGTCGGGGTTAGAATTCTAGTTACCAAAGAGTGGTGTTTCACATTTCGACTCCCCGTCAACCGAAGCCGACGGTTCAAAGTCTCCCACCTACGCTACGCATTACTAACCAGAACACAATACCAGCTTACAGTGAAGGTGCATAGGGTCTTTCCGTCCTACTGCGGGCATGCGGCATCTTCACCGCAACTACAGTTTCGCCGAGATCCTCTCCGAGACAGTCGCTCAGTCGTTACACGATTCGTGCAGGTCGGAACTTACCCGACAAGGAATTTCGCTACCTTAGGACCGTTATAGTTACGGCCGACATTCACGGGGACTTGGGTTCACCGCTTCACCCCGCTTGCGCGGGATTGACAGCTTGCCTTGATCTTTCCGCATTGGTCACGTGTCACACCCTATACGTCGTCTTGACGACTTGGCAGAGTGCTGTGCTTTTGTTAAACAGTCGCTAAGCGCAATTTACTGAGACCCACCGAAGTGGGCACCCCTTCTCCCGAAGTTACGGGGCTAATTTGCCGAGTTCCTTAGAGAGGTTTCTCTCGCGCGCCTTGGTGCACTTACACCCACCCACCTGTGTCGGTTTGCGGTACGGGCGGCCAGGGAATGGAGACGGGGTTTTCTTGGCAGATTGTCCGGCGCTGCGCTTCGGCCGAAGCCTAGGCTCTGTCTTTCAATGACATAGGCGCTTTTCTCTCTGCGTCACCCGTCACCTTACCCCCAGCCGGTGCAGGAATGTTGACCTGCTGTGCATCGGTTACGCCTTACGGCCTCACCTTAGCTCCCGACTAACCCTGGGAGGACGAACCTGCCCCAGGAAACCTTGGGTTTACGGCGACCGGAATTCTCATCCGGTTTATCGCTACTCGTGTCTGCATTCTCACTGGCCGCCCCTCCACCGCGCCTTTCAGAACGGCTTCGCTGGAACGGCCACGCTCTCCTACCGCCCCCCCGGGTCGAAACCCGAGGAGACCCGCGAATTCGGCACGCCGCTTATCGCCAATCATTTTCGGCGCGACATCGCTCGATGAGTCAGCTGTTACGCATTGTTTAAATGATGGCTGCCTCTAAGCCAACATCCTCACTGTCTCAGCGACGTCACATCCTTTCCACTTAGCGGCGTTTGGGCGCCTTAGTCGGCGGTCTGGACTGTTGTCCTCTCGACTATGAAGCTTATCCCCCACAGTCTGACTGCCGGGTTACTGGGATCCGGGGAATTCGGAGTTTGATTGGTTTTGGCATCCTGGTGGGGACCCTAAGCCATCCAGTGCTCTACCTCCCCGGAGTACTTACCCGACGCTAGCCCTCAAACTATTTCGGAGAGAACCAGCTATCACGGGGTTTGATTAGTCTTTCGCTCCTACCCACAGCTCATCCCAGGATTTTTCAACATCCACGGGTTCGGTCCTCCACTGGGTGTTACCCCAGCTTCAACCTGACCATGAGTAGATCACCTCCGCTTCGGGTCTATTGCCGGCGACCGGGTCGCGCTGTTCGCACTCGCTTTCGCTTTGCCACGGCCCCTGAGGGGCTACGGCGGCCACCGACAATAACTCGCAGACTCATTATGCAAAAGGCAGGCGGTCACCCTTTCGGGCTCCCACACATTGTAAGCACAGGGTTGCAGGTTCTATTTCACTCCCCTAGAAGGGGTTCTTTTCGCCTTTCCCTCGCGGTACTAGTTCACTATCGGTCGCCAGTTGGTATTTAGCCTTATCCCGTGGTCGGGACAGATTCGCGCGGAGTTTCACGTGCACCGCACTACTTGGGATACCCTTAGGCTGTCCGTTGCTTTCGCGCACCCGGCTGTCACGGTCTCTGGCCGGCCTTTCCAGGCCGTTACGCTAGCGCTAGACATGCCACATCAGGGTCCCACAACCCCCCGGCAACAAGTTGCCGGGGTTTGGGCTTTTCCGCTTTCGCTCGCCGCTACTTACGGAATCACTTTCGTTTTCTTTTCCTGAGGTTACTGAGATGTTTCACTTCGCCTCGTTTCGCTCCGCCGGACTATTCATTCATCCGGCGGTGATTCCGCATGACCGGAACCGGGTTGCCCCATTCGGAGACCCACGGATCAGAGCCTGCTTGCGGCTTCCCGTGGATTATCGCAGCTTGCTGCGTCCTTCATCGCCCTCTGGCGCCAAGGCATTCACCTTGTGCTCTTAGTAGCTTGATCAAAACCGGTCCATGGGCCATCCCATGGAACTCGACGATTCTGTTACTGCCCTGCTGATTCCATGTATAGTTGTCAAAGAACCCACCGGCGTCGCGATCGACGCAGGCAAATTGGTGCGCCTGACTGGACTTGAACCAGTGACCCCGCGCTTATCAAGCGCGTGCTCTAACCAACTGAGCTACAGGCGCGCTGAAGGTCCTGGTGGAGCTGAGGAGACTCGAACTCCTGACCTATAGCTTGCAAAGCTACCGCTCTACCAACTGAGCTACAGCCCCGCCGTTCAGCCCAGGCCGCTTCCGGCCCCTTCCGGGTCTGGCGTGTTCCTAAAAACTGGTTTGTGCGATAGCGACATCACCGAATTTGCATCCGGTCCGACCTCGTCCGGTTTGATCCGAACGATCTCCTTAGAAAGGAGGTGATCCAGCCGCAGGTTCCCCTACGGCTACCTTGTTACGACTTCATCCCAATCACCAGCCATACCTTCGGCACCTGCCTCCATGCTTGCGGGTTGGCGCGGCGACTTCGGGTACAGCCGGCTTTCATGATGTGACGGGCGGTGTGTACAAGGCCTGGGAACGTATTCACGGCGCCGTAGCTGATGCGCCATTACTAGCGATTCCAGCTTCATGCCGGCGAGTTGCAGCCGACAATCTGAACTGGGCCCGGTTTTAGGGGTTTGCTCCGCGTTGCCGCCTTGCTTCCCTCTGTACCGGGCATTGTAGTACGTGTGCAGCCCTGGCCGTAAGGGCCATACTGACTTGACGTCATCCCCACCTTCCTCCCCGTTTGGACGGGGCAGTCTGTCCAGAGTGCTTCCCGCTCTCGCGGGAGTGGCAACAGGACACAGGGGTTGCGCTCGTTGCGGGACTTAACCCAACATCTCACGACACGAGCTGACGACAGCCATGCAGCACCTGTGCAAGCTCTCCTTGCGGAGTCGTCACCCTTTCAGGTTTCTACCACCTGCATGTCAAGGCCAGGTAAGGTTCTTCGCGTTGCATCGAATTAAGCCACATACTCCACCGCTTGTGCAGGCCCCCGTCAATTTCTTTGAGTTTTAACCTTGCGGCCGTACTCCCCAGGCGGCGCACTTAACGCGTTAGCTCCGCCACGGACGGGGTCGATTCCGCCCACAGCAAGTGCGCACCGTTTAGGGCCGGGACTACCAGGGTATCTAATCCTGTTTGCTCCCCCGGCTTTCGTGCCTCAGTGTCAGGAGTGGTCCAGAGACTCGCCTTCGCCACGGGTGTTCCTCTCGATATCTACGCATTTCACTGCTACACCGAGAATTCCAGTCTCCCCTCCCACCCTCTAGCGGACCAGTATCGGGCGCAGTCTCCGGGTTGAGCCCGGAGATTTCACACCCGACTTCGTCCACCACCTACGCACCCTTTACGCCCAGTGAATCCGAACAACGCTTGGGACCTCTGTATTACCGCGGCTGCTGGCACAGAGTTAGCCGTCCCTTCCTCTTCTGCTACTATCAAGCGACAACGTATTAGGTTGGCGCCCTTGTTCGCAAATGACAGGGGTTTACAAGCCGAAGCCCTTCATCCCCCACGCGGCGTCGCTCCATCAGGCTTTCGCCCATTGTGAAAAATTCTCGACTGCTGCCACCCGTAGGTGTCTGGACCGTGTCTCAGTTCCAGTGTGGCTGGTCGTCCTCTCAGACCAGCTACCCGTCTTAGCCTTGGTGGGCTTTTACCCCACCAACTAGCTGATAGGCCGCGGGCTTATCGCGAAGTGCCAGGCCCTGCTTTCACAAGGTCCCCGGCTTTAGTTGGGAAGGGCGAACCCCTCCGAACCACATTCGGTATTAGCTCGTCTTTCAACGAGTTATCCCCAGCTTCGCGGCAAATTACCCACGTGTTACGCACCCTTGCGCCACTCCTGCTCCAAAATATTGCTACCTTGAAACAGGCGTTCGACTTGCATGTCTTATCCACGCCGCCAGCGTTCGTTCTGAGCCAGAATCAAACTCTCCGTAATTGTCTGAGTGATTCTTTTCGGCCTCAAAGGCCAAGAACGTTTAACGTCGTCCTTCGCTCCGTAGCTCAGGACCGACAAGATGCCTGCTATCGCACAAACCAATTCTCAAAGAACGCTGATCGAGACGACGAAAACTTTCGATCCACCAACTTGCGTCGAGGACCTTCGGTCTTTTTCTCTCAATCGCGCTCACCGCTCACTGCTGAGTGACAAGCGCCAACGACGGAGACGTTATGCCTGACCGTCGGCCGGCCGACAAGGGGTTTTTGAAAAAAGTTTTCGTGTCGCGTTCACCATTAGACGCAAGCTGTTGCGCAGCATGTGGTTAGGATTCTTGCATTTTTTCGTGTTGGCGGCCCCTCCCGAAGGTTTCCAAGGCCTTTCGGGAGGGGTTTTTTCGCGTTCAGGAGCCGTGACATCCACATCCCTGTCCGCATCCTCCGCCGGAGAGTTCTTCGCCGTCGGGGAGTCGTCCGAGTTCCAAGGTCTTGCCCACGAACTGGTTAATACCATCCCGCACCTCCTGGAGGGCTTCCTGGGCGTCGAGAAAGCCCCGGGCGACCGGGTTGGCCAGGAGGCGTTCCCGTTCGGCTTCGAACTGGGCAATTTCATCGGGGGGCAATTCCAGGCCTTGCGTTTGTTTGTGGTGGAGGTGTTCTCCGCGTTCGCTGACCGCGACGTACTGCGCGCGGGCCTCGTCGTTGACGAGGAACTGGTCCACGCGCAGGCGCCACTGTTCGAAGTCGGGTTGTTCCAGGATGGATTGGCAAAGCTCTTCGAGTTTGGTGCGGACGTTGGGATGCAGGTTTTTCATGGGTTTTCCGATGTCTTTGGACTGGTTGGAGGGCGGATTCGAGCATAGCCGCTGGAACGCTGCAACCGCCGTCGGCTGCCCCCTGGATACGGGCTTGCCCTTGGCAGCGAGACCCCGGGTCCCGTAGCGTGCCGGGACCAGAGCAGCCATGCCGAGAGTTTTCATCAAGACCTACGGTTGCCAGATGAACGAGCGCGACAGCGAGGCGGTCCTCGCGCAACTCGCGGCCCGGGGGTATGAGCTGGCCGGCTCCGAGAGCGAGGCGGATGTGGTGTTGTTGAACACCTGCAGCGTTCGTGATCTGGCCGAGCAAAAGGCTCTTGGAAAGATGCAGGCTCTGGTTGGGGCAGCGCGGCGGCATCGTCCGGAGACGATCCTAGGGTATCTAGGATGCATGGCGCAGAGCCGCGGTGCCTCCCTGACGGAACAGGGCCGGGAGGTACGCCTCGTGCTCGGGACCCAGAAGCTGCATCACGCAGCCGACCACCTGGACGCCCTGCGCTCTGGCCGGGTCGAGCGCGTGGTGGACACCGGAGAGGAGCCGGGCAGCGAAGGCCAGATTCGCGAGCATCTGCGTTTTGCCGGGGAGGGTCCGAGCGGAGTCAAGGCGTTTGTCAGCATCATGCAGGGATGCAACCAACACTGCACCTTCTGCATCGTGCCTTTCACCCGGGGCAGGGAGCGGAGCCGTCCGATTGGCGAGATCACGGCCGAGTGCGAGCGACTGGCCGGGCTGGGCGTGCAGGAGGTGACGCTTCTGGGTCAGATCGTCACCAGCTATGGGCGGCGGATGATTCCGGTAAGGGGCGGGCACAGCCCTTTTGTTCAGTTGCTGGAGGCGGTCCACTCGATCCGGGGGATTCGCCGGATTCGATTCACGTCGCCTCATCCGAAGGGGTATGGCAGGGATCTGATCGAGGCTTACGGGCGTCTGCCGAAGCTCTGTTCCCACGCCCATCTGCCCTTGCAGAGCGGGAGCGACGGCATCCTGAAGGCGATGCACCGGGGTTACACCCGGGCGCGGTTTCTGGAGATCGTGTCACGGCTGCGGGAAGTGCGACCCGGCATAGGGATCAGCACGGACATCATCGTGGGATTTCCCGGGGAGACGGAGGACGATTTCGAAGCGACGCTGGACGCGGTTCGTGAGGCGATGTTCGACCAGGCGTACCTCTTCAAGTACTCGCCGCGGCGGGACACGCCTGCAACGAGTCTGCCGAATCCGGTTCCGGAGGCGGTGATCGAGGAACGTCACCGGAGACTCCTGGAGCTGGTGAACGCCATTGGCGCCCGCCGCTACGAGGCATTGCTAGGGGGGACGGTGGAAGTGCTGGTCGAGGGTCCGAGCCACCGTAACACCGCCCGCCTCGAAGGTCGGACCGGGTGCAACAAGATTGTCGTGCTGGAGGGATCTGCGAGGCACGTGGGCCAACTGCTCGACGTGCGTGTGACCCGTGTCGGGTCGTTCACTCTGTACGCGGAGCCTGTCCTGGCGGGTCTCGACGGGGACTGAAATCCAAGTTTCACTATGTCACTCTCATTGGCGGGTTTGTCTGTGCTTCTGGGCCTTGGAATGGCGGTTGCGCCGGTATGGCAACTGCGCGACCCGGAGGGCTGGAGACGCTGGTCGGGGCTGTTTCCCCGCTCGAAGCCGATCGGGTACCTGCTGATGGCCCTGGCCACTGCGTGGTTCCTGTGGAATGTGAGAAACGAGACCCTGGCGGATTTTTCGGCCTACAAGCCTTACCTGCTGTTGGGGTTCGCGGCGATCGGGGTGCTGACCTGTGTCTATGTGTCAGATCTCCTGGCGGCCCGGGGGCTCGCCCTTGTGTTGCTGCTGCTGGCCAAGCTGCTGGTGGACACGGCGCGATGGCATCCCTCGGAATGGCGCTGGGTGATCGCAGGTCTGGCCTACGCCTGGATCGTGGCGGGGATCTGGTTCACGATTTCGCCATGGCGGATGCGGGATCTGCTGGAATGGCTCAGCGCGACGGACGGAAGGATCCGGCGTGCGGCCTTCGGGCAACTGGGGCTGGCGCTGCTGTTGGTGATCCTCGGCCTGACGGTCTTCCCCATCCGGTGACAGTGCCTCCGTCGTCCCGGCGTCGTCCCCGCCACTCCGGGATCCGTCCCGTCAGACCGTCCATCCGTCATCGAGCGGAAGCCCTGTACCGGGCAGAGGCGGTATGGAAGCGGGTGTGGCGACGCACGGGTTGGCAGCCTGCGACAGAAGACCCGGAACCGGGGAACCTCCCGAAGGGCGCTATTTTGGAATGGCCCCTGGGATCGAACTCTTTCGCGGGCGCCCGTGATCCACGCAAGGCACTCCATGAAACGCTTCCACGCCCTCGGACTCTCGGCTGCAACCGCACTGGTCACCGTGCACCTCTGCGCCCAGACCCCTCCTCCGGCCCAGCGCCCCGGTCCGGGAGACGGATTCGATGGGGCACCGTCGTTCGGGCAGGGGGGAAGGATCCCTGGGGGACCCGGGGGCGGCCCGGGATTTGGTGGCCCCGGATTTGGCGGACCGAATAGCGCGGAGCGGAAGGTTTTGTCCCAGTTCGATAGGAATGGAGACAAGCGCCTCGATGCCGGGGAAAGGGCCGCGGCGCGGGAATTCCTGGCGGCGGACACCCGTCCGGGCCGGGGTGGGCCCCGGGGCCCCAGGTTCGGCGGACCGGCCGGGGATGCCGCAGCTCCAAGTCCCGGCATCCGGCTGGCTCCGTCCGATGTGGCGCCGGCAGGTGATGCCCCACTGTACGATCCGGACACGGTACGAACCCTGTTTCTGGACTTTGAGAGTGCGGATTGGGAGCGGGAACTCTCGGACTTCTACAATACCGATGTGGAAGTCCCGGCACGGCTCACGGTGGACGGCCAGGTGCTCGATGAGGTGGGGGTCCATTTTCGCGGGGCATCGTCGTATTTTACGGTGGGGGAAGGCGTGAAGCGCTCCCTGAATCTGGCTCTCAACGAGTGGCGCAAGGACCAACGGTTAGGAGGGTATCGGACTTTGAACCTCCTGAACTCGCACACAGATCCCACGTTTCTCCGGACGGTGCTCGCCCTGCACATCTCCCGTGAGTACCTGCCCGCCCCCAGGGCCAACTTTGTGCGTGTGGTCATCAACGGGGAGAACTGGGGCGTTTACATCAATGCCCAGCAATTCAACACGGACTTCACCCGGGACTGGTTCGACTCGACGCAGGTGGCGCGATGGAAAGTTCCCGGCAGTCCCCGTGGCAACGCAGGCCTGACCTATCTGGGTGAGGATCCCTCTCCCTACCGGGCGCTCTATGAGATCAAGAGCAGGAACGACGAGAAGTCGTGGACGGCCCTCATCCGCCTCTGCCGGGTGCTCAACCAGACGCCCCTGGACCGGCTCGAAGCGGCGCTGGAACCGTTGCTCGACATCGACGGCACGCTCCGGTTTCTCGCCCTCGAAAACGTCCTGATCAACGCCGACGGTTATTGGGTGCGGGCGAGTGACTACAACCTGTGTCAGGACACGCGCGGCCGGTTCCACCTGATCCCCCATGACGTCAATGAGACCTTCCGCGCCGGCGGCGGGGGACCCGGAATGGGACCGCGCGGGCCGGGTTTCGGCGGCGGGGGCGCAGGGGGGGGTGGCATCGAACTCGATCCGCTGGTCGGCCTCGACGATCCCGGCAAACCGCTGCGAAGCCGCCTGCTGGCCGTGCCGGCCCTGCAAGCCCGTTATCTGGGTTACGTGCGGGACATGGCCCAGCACTGGCTGGACTGGGACCGGTTGGGTCCGCTCGCCTCGGAGTTGCAGGGGCGGATCGCCGAGGATGTGCGGATCGACACCCGCAAGCTCGACAGTTACGAGCGGTTCATCGGGGGACTGACGGATGATGAAGCCGGTGGCGACGGCGGAGGCGGATTTCGCGGGCCACAGCGTGCAATGAGCCTCAAGACGTTTGCCGATCGGCGCCGGGCCTACCTGCTGTCCCACCCCAAAGTGCAGACGGCCCCGCTGCCGGCCCTCCGGCGACCGGACAAATCCTGATCCGTGCGTCCACACCCCCTTCCCCTTTTCGTCCATGCCACGCCTTCGTCACCGCGGCGCCTGCCAGGATTGGGCCCCTTGGTCGAAAGCTGCACCGGCCGTGGCCCTGGTCGTCTTGATGCTGGGCACGGCGCAATCGGCGACCCTGGCCGGGCCCGGGCTGCGCTGGGAGGTCGGTGAGCAGAAATTCCGGGTCGGGATGGCGGACGATGCCCGCACGGAGTGGCGGTTTCAGAGGTCGGAGGACCTTGTACGCTGGGTGGATGTGCCGTCCATGGGGACCGTCCGAACCGGGTCTGGCGAAGTGGCCTGGACGGCACCGATCGTCGTCAACCCAGGGGCGGGGGCCGGGTTCCTGCGGGGGGTGGCGACCGAAGGGTTGTACGACGCGGCGGTACTCCGGACGTTCCACCTGCGGTTCGCCCAGGCCGACTGGCGTTCCCGCCTGACGGCCAACTACGCCACGGCGATCAACCTGGCGGCAGATCTCGAGTTCGAAGGCGTGCAGTACGCCGGCGTGGGGGTCCGGTACAAGGGCAACACCTCCTATTTTCTCAGCGGCGCCAAGAAGTCCTTGAACATCGAGATCGACTACTCCGATCCGGACCGGGCATTGGAGGGCTACCGGACCCTGAACCTCAACAACGCCTTCAGCGATTCGACGCTGATGCGCGAGCCCCTCTATTTCAACGCGCTCCGGCAATACGCCGTGGGGCCTCGGGCGGGTTTCG
Organism: Verrucomicrobiia bacterium; assembly: GCA_019634625.1. Classification (NCBI taxonomy): domain Bacteria; kingdom Pseudomonadati; phylum Verrucomicrobiota; class Verrucomicrobiia; species Verrucomicrobiia bacterium. The sequence goes on along the minus strand of JAHCBA010000012.1, from coordinate 56,258 downwards.
CACAACTGTATATCAACGACGAATATTGGGGTGTCTATGTGCTGGCCCAACAGACGGACGGCGAACTGATCCGCGAATACTTCGCCAGCAACCGCGGGGACCGCTGGAAGGCGCCCAGCGGGGGCGGCGGAGGGGGTGGAGGAGGAGGACCGGGGGGCGGGGGAGGAGGGGGATTTGCCAGCGGCCAACGGGCCCTGATGTACCTGGGCGACGACCCGGCCCGCTATCAGGCGCTTTACGAGTTGAAGAAGGACGGCACCTCCAACGCCTGGGCCAACCTGATTCATGCCGCCGACGTTCTGAACAACGCCCCGGCCGAGGCCTTCCGCGACCGGGTGGAGGAGGTCCTGGCGGTCGATCGCTGGTTGTGGTTCCTGGCGGTCGAGAATGTGTACACGGACGACGACAGTTACTGGAACAAGGGGGCTGACTACGGGATCTACTTCGAGCCGGAGAGCGGGCGACTCCATCCACTCCAGCACGATGGCAATGAGGCGTTCGGAACAGCCCGCGCCCAACTCAACCCCCTGCAAGGCGTGGGCAATGCGAATCGCCCGGTGATCAGCCGCCTTCTCGCCATCCCGGAACTCCGTCAACGCTACCTGGCCCACCTCCGCACGGTGCTGGACGAGTCGTTCCGGGTGGAGACCGTCGTCCCCCTGATGGACCGCCAGAGGGCCCTGATCGAGGACGCCCTCGAGGGGGATACGCGGCGTGGCTTCACGATGGCGGCGTTCCGCACCGCGTTGACCGCGTTGACCAATCACGTCCGCCTGCGTCATGCCTACCTTGCCAACCACGTGGAAATCCGCCCGATTCCACCGTCCATCGTGTCGGTGATGGGCCCCTCCCTGGCGGACTCCTCCCGGGCTGCACGCATTGTGGCCACGATTCGACCGTACGGAGGGGAGGGCATCGACTCGGTGTGGCTGCACCGCCGCGAGGGTGACACCGGCCCGTTCACACCGGTTGCCATGGTCGCAGGCGGGCCCGGCAGTTCGGGGGAAAGCGGCGGGGAAACGCTGGACTTCGAGGTGGAGCTGCCGCCGGCGCCGGTGAGCACCCGCATTCGCTACTATGTGGAGGCCCGCTCAGGAAATGCCGCCCATGCCGCCTCCTTCGCGCCGGCCCGGGCGGAGCAGGAGACCTTCGAGATCACCTTCGCGCCCCCTGTGGCCGGGGGCAGCCCAGTTTTGATTAACGAACTGATGGCGTCGAACGGGACGACCCTGGCCGACCCCCAGGGTCATTTCGACGACTGGATCGAGCTTTGGAACCGGACGGACGCACCTGTGGACCTGTCCGGCTGGTTCCTCAGCGACAATCCCGAACGCCCGCGCAAGTGGCGGATACCCGATGGAACGACCCTTGCGCCCGGGGGCTTCCTCCTGGTCTGGGCCGATGAGGACGGCGGGGATCAACCCGGCCTGCACGCCAATTTCAAGCTGTCCGCGGACGGTGAGCAGATACTGCTGGTCGATCGCGACGACCGAGGCAACGCGGTGATGGACTTCGTGGCCTTTGGTCCGCAGCGGAGGGACGTCGCGTACGGGCGGTCGGCGCGGGAAGCCGGACGTTGGGAGTTCATGAGGCCAACGCCCGGCCAGCCGAATCGCTGAGGCCCCGAGCGGCCTCCCCTGGCGGGAAGTCCTTGAAGTCCTTCAGGCCGGTATCAATTCCCGGACCATCTCCCGTTCCTCCTTCAGCTCGTTCACGGTGGCCGCAATGCGGGCTTGGGAGAACTCATTCAGCGGGACGCCCTGCACAATCTCCAACCGTCGCCCGTCGCTGCGGATGGGGAACGAACAGATGAGGCCCTTCTCCAGTCCGTAGCTGCCGTCCGAGCAAACCGCGATGCTGGTCCAGTCACCGGAGGCGGTGGGCTGGACCACGGAGCGCACGGTATCGACGACCGCATTGGCCGCACTGGCGGCGGAGGAGGCGCCCCGGGCCTTGATGATCGCGGCGCCGCGCTGCTGCACCGTGGTGATAAACTCGCCATGCAGCCACTCATGGTGCCCGATGACCTCGGGCACCGGCCTGCCGTGGATTCGTGCATTGAAGAAGTCCGGGTACATCGTCGCGCTGTGATTGCCCCAGATGGCCAGTTGCGAGACGGCGGTGACGTCCACGCTGGCCTTCTTCGCCAACTGTGTTTTGGCACGGTTCTCGTCCAGACGGGTCATGGCCAGCCACCGGTCCGCAGGGATGGCCCGGGCGTTGTTCATGGCAATCAGGCAGTTCGTATTGCACGGGTTGCCCACCACGAGGATCCGGACGTCCGTGGCTGCGCTCCGCTGAATGGCCTGTCCCTGGCCGATGAAGATCTTCCCGTTGATGCCCAGCAGGTCCTTGCGCTCCATCCCCTGTTTCCGGGGAACCGACCCCACCAGCAACGCCCAGTTCACCCCCTTGAATCCCTCGTCCAGACTGGCCGTGGGCACCACCCCCTTGAGGAGCGGAAAGGCGCAATCGTCCAGTTCCATCACCACTCCCTGCAGTGCCGGAAGCGCCGGTTCGATCTCGATGAGGTGCAGGATGACCGGTTGATCGGGTCCAAACATCGAGCCGGAGGCGATCCGGAAGAGGAGGGAATAGCCGATCTGGCCGGCGGCCCCGGTGACGGCGACACGGATGGGAGTTTTCATGGAACTAATGTCAGGTTCGGTTGAGGCATCAGCTTACCTGATGGCCTGACAGACCTGCAAGCGCCTCGGCGTCACGAGGACACGAGGACAGATCCCCGTGGATCCCGGAGGGTGGGGCGTCATCAATTATATGCCTGACCTTCTCTTGGCGTCATCAACTTTGTGCCTGCCTTTTTGTTTAGGAATCCCCGGCGACAGATCCCCGTGGATCCCGGAGGATCGGGCGTCATCAATACACTGCCTGACCATTATACACTGCCTGACCATTTGTTTTGGCGTCATTAATAAGATGCCTGACTTTATGTTTGGAAGACCCAACTGTCCTACCCCTGCCCCGTGGGCACTCCGGACGGCGGGCGATCAGAATCACATTGGGTGGAAGGCGGTCCATTCGCATCATGCCGCCAGACCATGAACACCCACAATGACAGTGATTCCCTTGATGTGCTGATCCTGGGCGCTGGCCTTTCCGCACTCGTGGCTGCCCGAGTGCTCCGCGACCGGGGTCGCAAGGTGCGCCTGATCGAGAAAGCCCGCGGGGTTGGCGGACGCCTGGCAACGCGCCGCCTCGGTGATCACACGGCGGATCTTGGTGCCCAGTTCTTTACCGCCCACGATTCCCAGTTCCGGGCGCTGGTGCGGGACTGGGTGGAGGCAGGGGTGGCCCGTCAGTGGTCCACCGGATTCCATGCCCCGGACGGCACATTTCGGGACAACGGGGTGCCCCGCTACCGGGGGAATGGTGGAATGGCTTCCATCGCCAAACATCTCGCCGAAGGCCTCGACGTCCGGCTCCAGGCAAAGGCCGTCCGCGCCGAAGCTGCCGAGTCCGGCTGGAAGGTCTCGATGGAAGATGGATCTGTCCACACTGCCCGGGCCCTGCTGCTGACAGCGCCCGTTCCCCAGAGTCTCGCCTTGCTTCAGGAAGGCCATGTGACCATTCCAGACCCTGCCGGATCGGATCTGGCTCAGATCGACTACGCGCCGTGCCTCACCCTGCTGGCAACGCTAACCAGCCCCAGCCAAATCCCTGAGCCCGGCGGTCTCTGGATGAGCGGAGAACCGCTCCTGTGGATGGCGGACAACGTCCTCAAGGGCGTTTCCGCGACCTCGACTCCGGTGGTGACCCTTCATGCGGGACAGGAATTCAGCCGGGACCACTGGGAAACGCCGGAACCGGAGGTCACCGCGATGATGCTGGCGGCGGCAAAGCCCTGGCTGGGAAGTCCGGTCGCCACGACTTACCTGCATCGCTGGCGATACAGCGTCCCGCTCCGTGTCCATCCGGAACCGTTTGTGGTCGTGAGGGCACCTGCGCCCTTGGGATTCGCCGGTGACGCCTTCGGGGGCCCTCGCGTGGAAGCCGCCGCTCTCTCCGGGCACGCCGCGGGTGCGGCACTTGCCGAAGTCCTCACCTAGCCTGTCAGGTCCATGGCGAAGGGTGTCGTATTCCCTTACAGCCTGCCAGGAACGTCCTCCCTCATTGAGAAGCTCATCCAACACAAAAGGTTCCCTGCTCTGCAGAGAGCTTCCATGGACGGGACGCCACGCCGGAGTGTCGGGAAGTTTTACAGTTGGAGCACTGCGCCCCGGGGAGGAATTGCTCCCCGGGACACTCTTTCTTGTTGGAAATGCAGCAATATCGGGGCGGTACCGGACGGGAGATCGCCCCTCGCACCATATTTGCTTACCTGTCGGGTCACCATGAATCGTTCCTTCATCGCCATGCTCGGGGCCGCGTCGCTGTGCGTGCTCGGCCAATCCGCCCAAGGGGCGCGTCACACCTTTGCAACCAGCCTGACCGCCCTGGCGGAAGGGGTGGTATCGCCGGGGACGGGAAGCGCTGTGGTCAAGTACGACGGCGACGTCCGTACGCTCACCGTCTCGATCGTTTTCGCGGACCTGGTTGCGGGGACCACAGTTGCCCACATCCATGCGCCCACGGCGGAGCCGAACACGGGGAACGTTGGAGTGGCCACCTATCCGGTGACCTTCCCCGGGTTTCCTGTGGGCCTCACCGAAGGGGCCTACAATGGGACATGGGACCTTTCCGATCCGGCCAGCTACACCGCGGCGTTCTATGGCAACCATGGGTCAACGCCGGAAACGGCCGAGGCGGGGTTGCTGGCGGCCATGTTCGCCGGGAAGGCCTATGTGAACATCCACACGACCACCTTTCCTGGAGGCGAGATTCGCGGCTACCTGGCGTCGGTGCCGGATCATTCGCCCATGGTCCTGCTGTTCGCTCCGGCACTGGCCGCCGTGGTGGGCGTCCGGCGTTGGATGCAGCGTTGAGCCGACGGCGCTTCGAGCCCTTTACCTTCCCGTCCGACGCCTCGCCCTTCGTCCGCGAGGCCCCGAAGCCGATGCGGCCCCCTGTGGGGCCGCTTTTTGATTTCGGCGTCCCGGTGCGACAGGGGATCCGTGCCCGGGGCAAGCGCCTGATGTTCCGCCGGTGATAATTCCCTTTGCTCCGCAGGGCGGACGCCTAACCTGCCGCCGCGATGGTTTTGGAGTTCACCAAGATGACCGGGGCGGGGAACGACTTTGTCCTGATGGACAACCGGGCGGGGCAGGTGGTGATGACCCGCGGGCAGGTGGCGCGGCTGTGCCATCGCCACTTTGGAATCGGGGCTGACGGGTTGATGCTGCTGGTTCCGAGTTCGACGGGGCGGGCGGACTGGGCCTGGCAGTTCTGGAACTCGGACGGATCGGCGGCCGAGATGTGCGGCAATGGGGCGCGGTGTTTCGCCAGGTTCATCCGGAAGGTCACCGGCTGGGATCGGCCCTCGGTGACCTTTGAGACCGCCGCGGGGATCATTGAGGGCACCTACGACGGGGAACTGGTCAGCATCCGGCTGACGCCACCTCGCGGCCTGAGGCTTGGGGATGGGATTGAAACCTCCGGAGGACCCCTCGAAGTGGACTTCGTAAACACGGGCGTTCCCCACGCGGTGGTGTTTGTCCCCGACGCGGACCGGGCCATGGTGCTCGAAACCGGCGCTGAACTGCGCCGCCACCCCCACTTCGGGCCTGCGGGCACCAATGTGAACTTCGTCGAGGTGCTGGAACCGGGCTGGATCCGGGTTCGCACTTTCGAGAGGGGGGTGGAAGGGGAAACGCTTGCCTGCGGCACCGGGGTGACCGCCAGCGCACTGGTCAGCGCCCGGCGCCACAGTTTCCCGTCACCGGTGCGTGTGCGGGTGCAAGGCGGCGACGAACTGTCGGTGTCCTTCACAGAACGCGACGGCCAGTTCGACAACGTGTGCCTCAAGGGCCCGGCAACCTTCGTCTTCGAGGGCCGGATCGAACTCTGACGCGAACCCTGAAGGCCCGGCAAACCAGGGGGGCTCTCGTCCTGCCTGCTGCCTGCACCGTTCCCGACACGCGCCTCGCTCACTCGTCGGCTTGCCCGAGACTCTGCGGCGCCATCGCCATCCCCCTTCCTGCATGGATACGGCTCAAGGCCGGGCCGGGTCGGGCGTCCCCGTGGCCACCACCCTGAAGAACCCGGCTTCGCCGTCCATCGCCAGAGTGGCCATGCGGGACTCGGTCGGAGCCCCCACGTTTTCCCATTCGGAGCCGGTCCACCGGGTACGGCGTTGCACCTGGAACGGAGGCTGACCGCCGTTCCAGGAGAAGGTGAGGAAGCCGCCGTCCACCGAAAACCCGGTCAGTTCCAACGGGACGGACGGGATGGGACCGGGGATGGCATTGCCGGCGGCGAGATACTGGATTTCGGCCTCGGAGAGCGCCCGGCTCCAGATGCCCAGATCATCGATGGCCGCCTCCAGGAAATAGCGGGCCTCTGAACCATTGCGACCGATGGCCGCGGTCTGACCCGAGCGCACCAGACCGGTCAGTCCGGCGCCACCGGCTCCGTCATTGCCGAGATGGGCATCCACCAATTCGCCGTCGAGGTAAATGCGCGCCTCCCCTGCGCCTTCGGTGGCGCGCCCGTCGTACACCCCGGCCAGATGGATCCATTCGTCGAGGGTGAGCCGTTCCTCGGGAATGCCGGGCCGCGCCGCATGTCCGGAACCCACCGTTACCTTGAAGCGCAGTTCCCGATTGCCGCGGTCGAGGTAGAGCACGTAGTCGTCCGGAACAGAGTCGAAGACGCCGCCAAAGGCCTCCGGGAGTTCGGAGGGAAGCATGCTGAGCTTCACCCAGGCGGTAACACTCACCTGGTCGGAACCGAGGTTCATGTTGGGCGACGAGGGGACCGTGACATGGACGTTCTGCCCATCGAACCGCAGTGCGCCGCCGAAGCGGCCGGCGTCAGCGCCCAACCATGCGTCCTGGGGTTGGGATGCGGTCAGAAAGGCGGGCGTGCCGCGAGCCACGTCCACGACGTTGGTGGCCAGCGGGGAGGCGACGCCATCATCGAACGGCCAGTGCGCTGCGAGCCCCTGGGTCAGGGACTGGGCGGGTTCGGGGGCGAGAGCGACGACAGTGAGCACGGTTGGCTCGCTGACCACGGAGGAGGAGGAGGCATCCGTCACCACCACGGTGTACGTCCCGGCGGTGTCCGTTCCAGCCACCAGGCCGAGCTGGGACGTGGTGGCGTCGGCGACGGGCACGCCATTGCGTTGCCATTGGAAGGCGAAGGGCGCGGAGCCGCCTTCGACTCCGACCCGCAGGACCACCAGGCTTCCTTCGAGCGCCGGTCCGGCCTGGGGCTGGGCGACAATCGTCAGCGGATCTGGAGTTTGCGGTGCCGGGACGGCCCTGCCGGCCGCCAGGTAACCCAGTTCGTCGTCGGTCAACGCCCGGCTCCAGACGGCGATGTCGTCCAGCGTGGCATTCAAGAACCCGGTGGCCTGATCGCCGTTGCGGCCGAGGCCGGCGACCTGGCCGGCACGCACGGCTCCCAACAAGCCGGTGCCTCCACCCCCGTCGTTGCCCACATGCCGATCCATGAGCTGGCCATTGAGGTAAATCCGCGCTTCGCCCGCGGTGGCACCGGCCCGGCCATCGTAAACCGCCGCCACATGCAGCCACGTGCCGGTGGCCAGCCGGTTGGCGGGAATGCCGGGCCGGGCGGCATGACCGTTGGCAGCGGTCACCTTGAACCGGAGTTCGTTGGCACCGCGATCCAGGTACAGCACGTAGGAATCGCCCACGGAATCAAAAATGCCGCCAAACGCCTCGGACAGGTCGGCCGGCAACTGGGCGAGGTTCACCCATAATGCCAGCGTCATCTGGTCCGAGTTCAGGTCCAGCGTCTCGCTGGCAGGGATGACGACGTAGGTATTCTCCCCATCAACCCGCAGCGCGCCGCCCAGGCGGGCATCCGCGCCCAGGCTCCAGGCGGCTGTCGGGTCCGGGCTGCTCAGCGTCCCGGCATTGCCACTGACCACGTCGGTGACGAGCGTGGTATGGGGATTCTCAAGGCCTTCGTCGAGCGGCCAGTGGGCCACCAGACCCGTGCCCAGGGAAGCTTCCAGAACCAGATCCTCGGCGTAGGGGGCCATGCGGAACATCCAGATCCGCACCACGTCGCCGGAGGCGGGATCCGTGTAGGCGAGACGCAGGGTGTTGACGGAGCCGGCCGCCAGCGCCGGCAGGGTCCCTTGAAGGCGGAACTGTCGATCCTCCTCGATGATCGACAACGGCAGCGGCTGGTCGTTGAGGGTCAGGCTGGCAGAGGCCGGCGCCACGGGGGATGAACCGGATGCGATGACCACCTCGACTGGGGCTGAGGGCATGACGTTGATGGCATCGGGCGCAGGTTCCAGCGAGGTGATGGAGGCGGGCACCGAGACCGTGGCGGGAATGCGGTCGCCGTTGGGGGCGCCGAGGGCGGCGAGGTGGGCGGAGGACAGCGCCTCATCGTGGATCTGGATGCTGCTGACGAATCCCGGCTGCACATGGCCGCCATCCTCGTTGTTGTCGGTGAAGAGCAGGGCCGACTCTCCGAACGCCCCCCCGCTGGGACTCAACGCCCAGCGACCGTCCACACCGCTGCCCAGGGTTTGCTGCCCCACCAGGGTGCCGTCGATGTACTTCCGAAGCTGGGGGCCGCCCGGGGCAACGAGGTCCACGGCGAACGCGATGCGGTGCCAGGTGTTGGCCTGGACGGCTCCCTGGTAGGAGCCGGAGATGCCGATGGCTCCGGACGGGTTGATGAACAGCTCGGCGTCGTTGGCGTTGCTGGGGTCGTCAATCTGGATCAACGCCCGCCACTGGGTCGAGGATTCGGCCGGAAACAGGAGATCGAAGATCAGCGTGTATTGGTTGACAAACAGGCCTCCGCCGTTGGGTCCGGCATTGGGATACACCACGTATCCCATGCTGGGCAGGGACCGGGGAAATCCCATGACATGCGCCGGCTGCCCGCCGATGTCGGGAATTCCCAGCGCCGAGGTGGTGCCGAATCGCGTCTGGCTTGCGGTGGCGCCACCCTCACCGTCCAGGTACTCCAAGGCCCGCCCCGTGCTGGCCGCAAGGTCGCCGCCCGCAAAGTCCCACTGGCCGGTGATGGCGGCGTTGACGGTCAGGTTGAGGCATCCCACACCCGCCGCAACCACGGCGAGAATGTCACGTGAAAGATTCGAAGTTCGCATCGGAAAACAAAGCTCGAACGGTTAGGTTGGTTCCATCGGGTGTCGGCACCATGACCGAACCGTGAAGAATCACCAACGACGATGGGGTCGGCTGGCCGTGCGCCGCACCTGTCGTTCATCCCGAATTGCAACTGCCATGAACCCCTGTCACGCAGACCTCCGCCCGGCCCCGGCACAGCCCCATGCCCGGCGGCATGTCGGTGCCGCAACCGGATTCACGCTCATCGAGCTGCTGGTGGTCATTGCCATCATTGCCATCCTCGCCAGCATGCTTCTCCCAGCCTTGGGGAAGGCCCGGCAGAAGGCTCAGGCCATCGGGTGCATGAACAATCACCGCCAGCTCCTCCTGGCGTGGCGGATGTACGCCGAGGACAGTCGTGAGGAACTCCCCTTCGTGAAGCATGGTCCCCACGCCTGGATGAATGACTGGCTCGATTTCGACGGGAACAACCGGGACAACTGGGACCCGACGCTCTGGATCCATGCCAGCCCCCTCTGGCCCTACTGCGGCAGAAGCGAGGGCATCTTCAAGTGCCCGGGAGACCGAAGTACCGTCCGGTTTCGCGGCACTCTCCTCCCCCGGGTGCGCAGCATGTCCATGCTCAACTGGGTCGGCGGACGCGGAGAAGGTCGGGACATGGGCTGGTCGGGGCCGGGTTGGCGGATCTACCGGAAGACAACGGACATGGCGGACCCGGGACCGGCCGGGACCTTTGTCTTCCTGGATGAACGTGAGGACAGCATCAACGACGGCATGTTCGTGGTGGACATGACCGGGCATCCGAACCAGCCACAACAGTTCCGGATGATCGATCTGCCGGCGAGCTACCACGGAGGTTCGGGGGGGCTTTCCTTCGCCGACGGCCATTCGGAGCTGCGCAAATGGCTGGATCCCCGCACCACCCCAGGACTGCGCCCCGGCGTCATCATTCCATTCGATCAACCGTCCCCCAACAATCGGGACGTTGGCTGGATGCAGGAGCGGGCCACCCGTCGGGAATAGGGTGGCGGCCTCCAAAGAATGCCGTTTCCCGGGGTCCCGCCTTGGCGCATGCTCGCGGCCCCATGTTGACCGGGACTCATACGGCGATCGTCACCCCCTTTCGCGACGGCAAACTCGATGAAGCAGCGCTCGCGCGCCTGGTCGAGGCGCAGTTGAAAGGGGGCGTGGACGGTCTGGTGCCGGTGGGAACCACCGGGGAATCCCCCACCCTCGACTATTCCGAGCACCTCCGGGTCATTGAGCTCACGGTGCAGTTCGCGAAAGGACGCGTCCCAGTCATGGCCGGAACGGGCGCCAACTCCACCCGTGAGGCGGTTTATCTGACGGCAGAGGCGGCGCGACTCGGGGCCGACGCCACCCTCCAGGTCGCCCCTTACTACAACAAGCCCACCCCGGAAGGCCTCTACCGCCATTTCCGCGAGATCGCCGAATCCACCCGGTTGCCGGTAATCCTCTACAGCATCCCCGGCCGATGCGGGGTGGAGATCGCCGTGGACACCGTCCGCCGCCTCGCCTCCGACTGCCGCAACGTGATCGGCATCAAGGAAGCCGGTGGCAATGCCGACCGCGTGAGCCAGCTCCGGGCAGCCTGCGGACCCCGTTTCACCATTCTCAGCGGCGACGATTCGCTGACCCTGCCGTTCATGAGCGTTGGCGCCCAGGGCGTGGTCAGCGTGGCCGCCAATGTCGCCCCCCGCCTGGTATCCCGCATGGTCCGAGCCTTCGCCTCGGGGGATCCCGCTGGCGCGCGAAAACGGCACGCCCAGCTCTACCCCCTCTTCAAGGATCTCTTCCTCGAGACCAACCCCGTCCCGGTCAAGGCGGCCCTCGCCATGATGGGGATGATGGCGGAGGAGTACCGGCTGCCCCTGTGCCCGATGGCGTCCGCGCATCGCGAGCAACTGGCCGCCACCCTCCGCGCCCTGCGCCTGCTCAAGTAACGGCGCGCCCATCCACCCAATCTCCCACGATTTCATGACCAAGATTCTGATCAACGGTTCCAAGGGCCGCATGGGACAGGCCCTCCTGACGTGTGCGGCCCGCACCTCCGATCTGCTGGTCACCGCCGGCATCGACGTGGGGGACGACCTGTCCGCCGCCCTTCCCGGCACCGACGTGCTCATCGACTTCAGCTTCCACTCCGTCACCCCGAAGGTCGTGCGACTGTGTGCCGAGCGGGGCATTGCGGCCGTCGTCGGCACCACCGGGCTCGGCGAGACGGAGAAGACCGCACTTCACGAGGCCGCCTCGCGCATCCCCATCGTCTTCGCCACCAATTTCTCCACCGGCGTCAACACCCTCTTCTGGCTGACCCGGAAAGCGGCGGAGATTCTCGGCCCCTCCTTCGACCTCGAAGTCGTGGAGATGCACCATCGCCACAAGAAGGACGCCCCCAGCGGCACCGCGACCACCCTGCTCGAAACCCTGGCCGCCGTGCGTCAATGGCAACTCGATCAGGTCCTGCGCCACGGACGCGCCGGAATCGTCGGCGAACGTCCATCCGCCGAAATCGGTGTCCATGCCCTCCGCGGCGGCGATGTGGTGGGCGACCACACGGTCATCTATGCCGGCAACGGCGAACGCCTCGAACTCACCCACAAGGCGAGCAGCCGCGAGACCTTCGCCACCGGAGCCCTGCGGGCCGCCCGCTGGGTTTTCGGCAAGCCCCCGGGCCTTTACGACATGCAGGATGTCCTCGGCCTGCACTGACGCCCCGCCCATGCCTGTCCGCGTCAAGATCTGCGGCATCACCCGGGCCGAAGACGCCTGGACAGCCATCGAGGCCGGCGCCGATGCCCTCGGCTTCATGTGCTACCCGGGGAGCCCGCGCTACCTCGACCCCGACGCCATCCGCGCCATCACCGACACCCTGCCCCCCCTGATCGCGCGGGTCGGCGTCTTCGTCGATGCCGATTTCCCCACCGTCGCCGGGACGCTGGAACGTGCGGGATTGGACACGCTCCAACTGCATGGGGACGAATCCCCGGACTTCTGCCGCCGGTTCGGGTCGGCCAGGGTCATCAAGGCCTTCCGTGTGGACAGCCCCGCCGCCCTCGACCGGATGGAGGCCTACCGTCCTCTGACCTGGCTGCTCGACAGTTATGTCGCCGGATCCCACGGGGGGACCGGACGGACCTTCAACTGGGATCTGGCTCGGGACGCGGTGGTCCGAGGGGGCCGGGTGATCCTGGCGGGCGGACTGAACCCCGGCAACGTGGCCGGGGCGGTCCTCCACGTTCGCCCCTACGGAGTCGATGTCTCCAGCGGCGTCGAATGCGCTCCCGGAAGAAAGGATCCCGCCAGGGTACGTGACTTCATTGCCGCAGCGAAAGGGTCGGAAGGCGGTGCATCCCGGAGTTGTGGGTGAGGAGGCAGCGGATCGGAGGGACGAGCTCCGCGAGTCCTCAATCCATGGCACCCCTCCGCTGAGGCCTCATGGAACTCGGCCCTCCGGGACGTCGCTTCGCGAAATTCGCACCTCTCCCCACAACTTCGGGATGCACGGGTCGGAAGGCACGCGGCCCACGAAAGCGCCTTCCCGGCCGGGAATGGCCGGGGACTAAACACCGCCGGCGGCGGTTGGGGCGGGGCCGATCAGACGGGGGCTGGAACGACCCGCGGCAGGATCGGGCGCGACTCGGAAGGCGGCGCGCCTCCGGGCGGGCGGGCTCCGAGTTTTTCGTGGACGTGAGGCGGCCACGTTTCGGTGAAGAAGCGGAAGAGCCAGCCACCCTGGGCCTTCAATCGATGGTACCCCGCGGCGAGATCGAGGATCAGGGTGATGCGCCGATTGGGACAGTTCAACTCGCCGGTGTCGTGGGTGGCCACCGGTTGGAAGCCGAGGACACGGGTATGGAAGTTGTACGGGCTGTGCGCCTCGCCCTCGAAGATGTCGGTGACGTAATGCGTATAGCCGCGCTCGACCGTCTCGAGGCTGGCCTGGCGCATCAGGGTCCCCACCACCACCATCCGGCTTCGATACTCGGGCAGCACCGCGAACCGCCCGATCTCGGCGATGCGATTGCGGCGGATGAATTCTTCGATGTCGATGCCCCCGAGGGTCTTGAAGCCGTACTCCTGGTACAGCTCGAGCGGGAGATCGTAGAGCACCCGCAGCGTCCCGACCGGCCGGTCCTCGTCGAACACCACAAACCACGACACCGCCGGATTGCCCAGTTCGTCGTCCGGAAACAGCTTCTCGTCGCGGGTGATCCAGTTCTTCTCCTGCTTGTACGTCGCCCGCATCACTTCGATGGCGAACGCCCTTTCGGCTTCGGATTCAACGCGGACAACCCGCAAACGTTCAGTCAAGGCCATGATATTTCCTTCGCGTGGCCCCGGCTTCCCATCGTTTTCCGCTCAGCCGGGCGATTTCCTGCATGACCCGCTCATGCCAGCTTCGGACCTGATCGCGGGTGGGTTCAGGGGTGGGACCGTCGGGAACCAAGGGTGCGCCGAAATGGACCTCCATCGGGGTCCGGTCGCGAATCGGGCGGTCGGCAGCCTGCCCGGGAAACCGCACGCCCACCGGCAGAACCGGGCGGCCTGTTTCCAGCGACAGCCGCGCCGCGCCGTCGAAGCCTCGCAACAGCCGGGTCGGGTGACGGTTGGTCGTGCCCTCCGGGAAGATCCCCACCGACCGGCCCCGCCGCAGCGCGCCTGCCGCCCGTTCAAAAGCCGGGCCCTTCCGCTGAAACAACGGTTTGAAAACGTTGAGGAACGCCGGTTTCGCCGGCTTGCGCACCAGCAGGATGGACTCGCCATCCCGCAAAATCGTCGCGATCCCGGGAATCAGGGCCGTGTTCCAATCGGCCAGAAACGAGATCAAACGCCCTTCCCGCAGATAGGCGAACAGGACCGGGAGGACCAGCGCCTCGAGCCGGGTGCTATGGTTGGCCACCAGGATGAACGGGTCTCCCGCCGCATCGAGCCGTTCCCGACCGTGCACCGCCCGCACATCCCGCCCGAACAACGCCAGGATCGTCCGCATGATCCACCGCTGACGCCAGCGCGGCAGGTGCGGCATCGGCTGGCGCCACACCTCGCGGCGCGCCGGCAGCCGCCAGGGACCGTGCACGGGCGTCGGCGCACCGCACTCCGTGCCCTCCGCAGCCCGTGCGCCAAGGACGGCGACAGGCTGGGGACCTTCCGAAACCGCCCCCCGATCCGTGTGGGACGCAACCCTCTCGCACGGGGAGCCGGTGCTGTTGGCGTGGATGCAGATCGACGAGTTCAACGCACTTGACGCCGAGGGAAACAGAAGCCCGTCGGGCTTAGCAAGGCAGGAGTTCCTCCGCGTTCGGCCGGCCACAAAATGCCCTTGCGACCCCATCCTCCCGCCCTCTAGCGTGCCCCTTCTTCGGAACACGGCGCGCCCCAACCACCGGGACCTGCCGCAGAAAAGGGTTGGTAGCTCAATCGGTAGAGCAGCGGCCTTTTAAGCCGTTGGTCGTGGGTTCGAGTCCCACCCAACCCACCACCTCAGGAATCCCCGGAATCCGTTGTGGCCCGTCCGAATCCGGTTCACCAAAGCCTATACCCCCATGCAACCCAAGCGGGTGATCGTCATCGGATCCGGCCTGGGCGGCCTGTCGGCCGCCATCTCCCTCGCCCAGGAGGGCTACGCCGTCACCGTCCACGAAAAAAACGCCCGCATCGGCGGCAAACTCAATGTCCTCAAGGACCGCGGTTACACCTTCGATCTCGGCCCGTCGATCCTGACCCTTCCCCACCTCTTCGAACGGCTGTTCGAACGGTCCGGGAAGCGGATGAGCGACTACTTCCAGATCCGCCCCCTGCGACCCCACTGGCGCAATTTCTTCGAGGACGGAACCGTCCTCGACCTCCACCCCGAGCCGGAACGCATGGCGGAGGAGGCCCGCAAGGTCGGCGAGGACCCCGCCCGGGTGGAGCGTTTCCTGAAGTACTCCTCGGATCTCTACGATCTGGTCGAGGCCGGTTACTTCGAGCAGGGGCTCGACACCTCCCGCGACTTTCGGAAGTTCTACGGCCTGTCGAAGTTCCCCAGGTTCGACCTGCTCCGGACCATGCACGGCGGCGCCGCGCGCTTCCTCAAAACCCGGTACCTCCAGGACGTGTTCGACTACTTCATCAAGTACGTCGGCTCCTCGGCCTACCACGCGCCGGCCTTCATGAACTGCCTGCCCACCATCCAGTTCCGGCATGACCTCTGGTACGTGGACGGCGGCCTCTACGGCATCGCCCTCGGCCTCGGACGCCTGATCGGGGAACTGGGGATCGAGGTCCGCCTCAACAGCGAGATCACCGAAGTCCGGACCGACGGCCCGCGCGTCACCGGCGTCGTCGCCGACGGAACGTTTCATCCCGCGGACCTGGTGGTCTCCAACATGGAGGTGATCCCCGCCTACGAACGCCTGCTGCGCGAGGACAAGGCATTCCTGCGGAGCCTCGACCGCTTCGAACCCGCCTGCTCGGGACTGGTGCTCGAACTGGCCCTCGACCGGCAGTACCCCCAGCTCGCGCATCACAACTTCTTCTTCTCCGGGAACCAGCGAAAACACTTCCACACCGTCTTCCGGAAACGCCAGCTCCCGTCCGATCCCACCATCTACCTCGTGGCCGCGTCGCGGACCGATCCCACGGTGGCGCCGCCGGGCTGCGACGGCCTCAAGATCCTTCCCCACATTCCCTACATCGACGACAACCATCCCCTCACCCGGGAAGACTACCTGGCCTTCAAGGAGCGGCTCCTCGACAAGCTCGAACGGATGGGCCTCGAAAACCTGCGCCGCCACATCGTCTTCGAGCACTGCTGGACCCCGCTCGACATCCGCCAGCAGTACTATTCCAACAAGGGTTCCATCTACGGCGTGGTCAGCGACCGCTTCCGCAACCTCGCCTTCAAGGCCCCGAAGCAGAGCACCAAGTACCCCAATCTCTTCTTCGTGGGCGGCTCGGTGAACCCCGGCGGCGGCATGCCCATGGTCGTCCTCTGCGGCCAGCTCGTCGCCCGCAAGGTCGTCCAGTGGGACCGCGACCTGCGTCCGGATTCCCAACCCGCTCAGGGCGAATAGTCGTTCCGTCGTTCCAGGGCCTCGGTGAATTGACGGGCCTCGTCGAGGGAGATCGGGGCTCCCGCGAGGGTGGCGACTTGCTGGAATCGTTCCCATTCCTCGCGTTCATTCTGCCGGGCTCTTTCCTCTGCAAAATGGATGGGCAGCATCGGCCAGGTCCGATCGGCGCTCACGGAGCAGTTTCGCCAACAAGAGCTTGAGCTGCGCCCTTGGAAGAACCGATCAGGCGCAGTCCCCGGTCCTCAACATCTTCTCCCAGCCGGCCTGCATCTCGGCCGGGCTGACGTCCCGGAGCTTGTGCTGGATCATCCATTCATGGCCGAACGGATCGCGCACCCCGGCGTTGCGGAAGCCGTAGAACATGTCCGTGGGTGGCATCTGCGCGACGGCCCCGGCCGCCACCGCGCGCGCGAATGTCGCGTCCGCATTCGCCACGATCAGGTTCATCTTGCACGGACTGCCCCCAAGGGTCTTGGGGGAACGGTTGCCCCATGCCGGATTCTCATCCGCCAGCATCAGCAGGCCGTCCTCGATCTCGATCTCCGCGTGGCCTATCCGGCCGGTCGAAGGGTCCGTCAGGCGGAACCGTTCCTTGGCGCCGAAGGCCTCCCGGTAAAACTCAATGGCACGGGCGGCGTCTTCGACGGTCAGATAGGCGTTCAGGGTCGGGTAGTTCATGGTGCATCCTGGGAATCGGCAGGGTCTTCCAATGGCGGTTCGTTCGAGGGCGCATGCCGCTATCGGCCACCCCGCAACGACGAAGCATTCCCACCGGCGGGGACATGAAAATGCAAGGCCCGAACAGGGGCCCGCCTCCTGCCCCGTGCATCCCGGAGTTGTGGGTGAGGAGGCAGCGAATCGAAGGGACGAGCTCTGCGAGTCCTCAATCCAACGCTCCACTCCCCTGCGACCTCGTGGAACTCGGCCCTCCGAGGCAACGCTTCGCGAAGTTCGCGCCTCGACCCACAACTCCGGGATGCACGGCCTCCTGCCTGGCAGCGTCAGGAACTCACCGCCACTGGAAGACCTCGAAGACGCTGGAACGCTGGTCGGTCCAGAGGGACACGCGGGGATCGAGGCCGGCGGGCAGCCAGGGAAAGCGTCGCGGGAGTGACCCCAGATCGCTGTCAGCCGCGGCCAGGACGACCCAGTGGGAGGGTTCCTTCCCGGGGAAGTCGTCCTCGAGGACGTCCTCGGCGGCGCGGCAGATCCAGCCGGCGTCCCGGGCCAGGGCGGCGAAGACCGGTTCGAGGGTCAGGTACCGGTTGGAGATGTGGGCGGCGAGCCAGCCGCCCGTCCGGAGCTTGGCGCGGTACAGGGAAAGGGCTTCGCGGGTGATCAGGTGGACGGGGATGGCATCGGAGCTGAAGGCGTCGAGGAGGATCAGGTCGAAGGCGGCGTCGGGTTCTTCACGCAACCGCAGGCGTGCATCGCCCTCGATGATGCGCCAGTCGTCGGCCTGGCAGTCGGCGAGGAAGGTGAACCGGGCGGGATCGCGGGCCACCCGGATGACCGCCGGATCGATCTCGAAGAAGGTCCAGATGTCACCGGGTTCGGCGTAGGCGGCCATGGTGCCGACACCGAGACCAATGACCCCGATGCGCCGGGGTCCGGGATTTTCCCGGAGGGCGGCGAAGATGCGGCCCAGGGGTCCTTCGCGGTGGTAATAGGCGAGGGGTTCGCCGCGACGATCGGGATCGAGGAACTGGCGGCCGTGCAGGGTGTTCCCGTGCATCAACTGGCGGATCCCGCCCGTGGCGTCGCGGGTCACCCGGGTGACGCCGAAGAAGCTTCGTTCGGAGTATTCGGTGCCGGACCAACGGGGGTTCAGCCAGGAACCGGCGAGGAAGAGCGCGAGCAACGACAGCACCAGGCGGCGGGGCCGGTCCATCATGGCGCAGGCGGCAATGGCGGGGAGACCGAACACGATGGCGCTGCGCAGGCGGGGGGCCTCCTGGGCCCACGGGATGAGCAGGCCGAGAACCAGGGTCACCCCGGCGAGGGCCACGGGACCCGCGAGATCGGCACCCAGGGACGCGGGCGGTTCGACGCCGGTTCGATGGCGCGGGTGCCGCCGCCGCGGAAGGGCGGCGCAGGCGATGGCGATGGCCAGCGGGTACTCGGCAAGGGATGAGAAGATCAGCGGCGCCAGGAGAGCATTGAAGGCACCCCCCAGCAGGCCCCCGAAGGCGATGGCCAGGTAGAAGCCCGTCAGTTGGGCCGGCGGCGGACGCCTGGAAACCAGGGCCCCGTGGCAGACCAACCCGGCGGCGGCAAGGAAGGCGAGGTGAAGTCCGATCAGCACGCCAACCGGTTCGGTGGCGCGGCTCAGCACGACGAAGAGCAGGGCGACGGCAAGAAAGGGAAGGGCACGCCGGGCCGGCGGGATCAGGGGCCGCCCGTGGGTGGCAAAGGCGGCGACGTAGGTCAGGAGGTAGATCGCCAGCGGGACGATCCAGAGCAACGGCACGCTCGCGACGTCGGTGGTCAGGGACAGCGTGCAACCTTGCAGCAGACTCACCGGCACGGCGGCGAGGAAGATCCAGATCAGTCGTTGCCGAAGGGGGATGACGTCCCCATGGGTTTCGGCCGGCGACGATTCCGTCGGAGAAGGCAGGGACGAATGGGCGGGAACCGGAACCCGCTGGCGCCGTTGCGCGAGGGCACACAGGAGGACGAACCCGGACCAGATCCCGAACCCGACACTCCAGTAGCGTGCCTGGACCTCGAGGGTGAGGAGCGGTTCGACCAGGAACGGGTACGAGAGCAGGGCGCCAAAACTGCCGACATTGCCGGCCGCGTAGAGGAAATAGGGATCCCTTTCCGGGCCGGCGGCGCGGGTGAACCAGCGTTGAAGAAGGGGACTCGCCATGGCCAGCGCGACGGCCGGGGGTCCGGCTTCCAGGGCGAGGCGGGCCAGCAACCAGGGGACCGGCGCGTCGGGGGGCGGGACAGCGTCGGCGGGAACGAGGGCGATGGGGAGAGAAAGGATGGCCGCAACGAGGAGGACGGCCATGGCAAGGGCCTGCGGGGCGGGCGCAGAGCGTCGGGCGACGCCGTGGGCGAGAGCGTACCCGGCGAGGAGGGCGGCCTGGAAGAACACCATCGAGGTGTTCCAGACCGCCGGGGAGCCGCCGAGGCCGGGAAGGGCCATGCGGGCCACCATGGGTTGGGCGGCAAAGAGCAGGGCCGAACCCAGGGCGAGCGTGAGGGCGTACAGCGTGGTGACCACGGCCGGACTACACCGGCCGCCAAGGTTCACCGAAGTGCCTCCCCGAAGTTTCGGTTAAAATGCAGCCCTTCGGAGGGACGAGCTCCGCGAGTCCCCGTTCCATTGCTCCACTTTCCTGCGGCATCGTTGAACTCGGCCCTCCGATTCCATTCCCTTGCTCGCTGACCGCGCGTGGAGCCAATCGGTTCACCGGCTGAACTCCAGAATGTTCCTGCCATCGGCGGATTGGAAGCGGACGGCGTCCGGGGTGGTCTCGAGCGCCGTGGTCCGCGTGAGGGTCTGGAAGAACCGCATTTCGAGGTCCATGGCCTCGGGCGGCCCGGCCATGCGGGTGGAACCGATGGCCGCGTTGGGCCACGAGACCGAACCATCGCCCAGGAATCCGAAGGTCCCGAAGTAGCGGTTGACGGGTCCCCGCCCCGAGAGGCGTCCGGCCTCTCCCAGACGGACGGTAACGGGTGTGTCGGCGGGAGGCTTCACCCGCTTGCCATCCTCGACCCAGCGGACCAGGCGAAGGTCGGCGTCCCGCAGGGCCGCGACCGAAGCGCCTGTGGCCGGGGCGAAGGCGGCGGTGTCGGACGGGGAGTTCGAGGCGCAACCGGCGGTGAGCACAGCAAGGGCAGGGATGACCATGAGCCGGGCGAACCATCGGAACAGGTGGAAGCGAGGGGGTCTCGTGACGGTGTGTATCATGGGAGGGCGACGGGGCTTCATGGGGCGGAGATCAACCGGCGTCGGGGTAGGAGCCGAGGACCTTGACGAAGCTGCAGTGACGGCCGAGTTCGGCGAGTGCGCGGGCGACCGGGGGATCGTCGTAGTGCCCCTTCACGTCCACGAAGAAGAAGTAGGCCCAGGCCTTGCGTTTGCTGGGGCGTGACTCGATGCGGGTCATGTTCACCCGATGCTTCGAGAGGGGGGCGAGGGCACGGTGGAGGGAGCCGACGGCATCGACGACGCTGAACATGAGGCTGGTGCGATCCTTGCCGGTGGCGGCGCCGCATTGGCGGCCAAGGACGAGGAAGCGGGTGGCATTGGCCGAGTTGTCCTGGATGTCGGCATCGAGGATGCGAAGGGCGTACCGTTCGGCGGCCAGGGAACTGGCGATGGCGCCGGTGTGGCGGCCCCGCGCGGCCAGTTCCGCGGCGCGGGTGGTGGAGGAGGCCTCAATGACCTCGGCGCCGGGGAGATGGACCTGGACCCACTGCCGGCATTGGGCGAGGGCCTGGGGATGGGAATAGAGGCGCCGGATCTCCTCGCGCCGGGCGACCTTGCCGAGGAGACAGTGCTGAATGGGGAGGATGATCTGGGCAACGATCTTGAGTTCGCTGTCCACGAACATGTCGAGGGTGTGGGTGACGACCCCTTCGGTGGAGTTCTCGACCGGGACGACACCGTAGTCGGCACGGCCCTTGGCGACCTCGGTAAAGACGTCGGAGATGGTCTTCATGGCCGCGTAGCGGAGGCTGGAGCCGAAGCGGCGGATGGCCGCCTGATGGGTGAAGGTCGCCTCGGGCCCGAAGTAGGCGACGGTCATCGGCTTCTCGAGCGCCAGCGCGCTCGACATGATCTCGCGGTAGATGTGCTGGAGGGAGGCGTCGGTGATGGGACCGCTGTTCAGCTTGCAGATGCGCTGGAGGACGATGCGTTCGCGTTGCGGGGCGTAGATTTCCTGGCCGGCGGCCTGCTTGATGGCGCCGATCTCGAGGACGTGGCGGGTTCGCTCGTTGAGCAGCCGCACGATCTCGGCGTCGCATCGGTCAATGGCCAGGCGCAATTCCGCAAGGGTCATGGCGACCCAGTGTGTTCCGGACCCGACACGGGGAACAAGGGGCGTTTCCGCGGAGGCGGAACCGCCGGTCCCGGGCATCAGCCGCGCGCCAGGGCGGGCGCCGGTTTGCCGGCGCGGGCACGGAGCGGGACGGAACGGGGCGCAGTGGCGGCAACCGGGACGGAGGCAGCCCGGGATCGCGCATCGCGACCCTGGAACATGATCCGCAGGGCTTCGAGCGATTCACGCATGGTGGCGACCTGGGAGGTGAGATCGCCGGCGGAGGCGGCAACCTCCTCGGAGGAGGAGGCGGTCACCTGGGTGACCCTGTCGATCTGGGAGAGGGCGGTGTTGACCTGGGCGATGCCCTGACTCTGCTCCTGGCTGGCGCTGGCGACCTCGGCGGCAATCTCGTCCACCTGGCGGACGCCCTGGTGGATCTCGTTGAGGACAACGGCCACGCGCCCGCCCACCTCGACGCCCTGAGCGGTGGCGGCGAGAGCGGTTTCGATCCGGGCGGCTGTGTCGCGGGCGGCGCCAGCGCTCCGTTGGGCGAGGGCGCGCACCTCGTCGGCGACGACCCCGAAGCCCATGCCCGCGTCACCGGCGCGTGCGGCTTCGACCGCGGCGTTGAGGGCGAGGATGTTGGTCTGAAAAGCGATCTCGTCGATGGTCTTGAGGATCCGGGCGATGTCATCGCTGGAGGACTGGATGCTCTCCATGGCGGTCTGGAGCTGCTGGACTTCCCGGGCGCCGCGATCGGCGGCGGACCGGGTGGAGGCGGCGAGGTTCTTGGCGCGGCCGGCATTCCCGGCGTTGCCGCGGATCATGCTGGCCATTTCCTCGAGGGAGGCGCTGGTTTCCTCGACCGAAGCGGCCTGTTCGCTGGCTCCCTCGGCGAGTTGTTGTCCGGCGCTGGCAAGGTGGGACGAGGCGTCGGTGAGGCTAACGCAGGCGCCTTCGAGGGTGTTGGCGACACGGGCCATGGGACGTTCGATGCGGCGGGCGAGCACCGTGCCGGCGAGCAACCCGAGGATGCCTATGACGGCAGCGACGGCGGACACCCGTCGGAGAAGGCGGTCCTGGGCGGAGGCCATGGTGTCGAGGACTTCGGCGAAGTCCTGTTCGGGGGCTTCGACGCCGATGACCCAGTCGTACGGGGCGTGGTAGGTGACCGCGGCGACATGGACGGCGGCGTTGGTGGTCCGTCCGGCGATCGGAAGGGAATAGCGGTCGAGGGTGACGGTCCCTTCCGCATGGTTCCCGGCCTTGGCGAGGAGCGACTGGACGTAGGGTTGGCCGAGGGCATCGCGGGCCTCCAAGGCCGCTTCTCCGTCCCGCCGTCCGCCCGGGGAAAGGATGTATCGGCCGCGGTCGGCCCCGCTGGCGCCAAGGACAAACATCGAGCCGGACTGACCCACCCGCATGGCCTGGAGGCTGGCGAGCAACTCGCGGTTGATGTCGCGGAGTTCGAGTCCGACGTAGAGCATGCCGATCACGTGGGTGCGGGTCGGGTCCCAGACGGGTTCATAGGCGGTGGCATGCCATTCACCGACCACCCTGGCGCGGCCGCGGAAGGTGCGACCGGCGAGGACCTCGCGGACAACGGGATTCGGGGTGCCGTCGGGTTGGAGGGCGGGGATGAAGGTGCCGACCGCGCGTGTTCCATTGGTGTGCAGCACACTGGTGACGACGCGGAGCATGTCCCCGGCGTCGTTGATCCGCTGGAACAGGGTGCAGAATTCGCGGGTGGTGCGCCGGACGTCATCAACGAGGGGGGAGGGGGTGAGGCCGTCGGTGTTGGCCACGATGGGGACACCTCCCAGAAGGAACGTCGGCAGGGAGACCTCGCTGGCCTCTCCGGTGAACTGGTTCACCGCTTTCCAGCTCGTCTCCCCTGTGCCGAACCCGAGCCTGCCATGGGATTCGAGCAGGGCACGGGCGACGCCGAGGCTGTGGTCCAGGCGCCGTTGATTGCGGGCTTCGGTGGCCAGGACCGATCGGTACGCGCCAGCGGTGACCTGCCCGACCTGATCCTCGACGGTACGCAGGAGAATGCGGCTGGATTCCCGTTCGAGTCTGCGGTTCTCGAAAACCAGAGTGGCGAGGACGACGAGGGTGCTGGCCCCGACCAGGCTCAGGGACAGGAGGGCAATCTGCGTGCGCAGCTTCATAGGTCATCGGGGAAAGGGCCGCCCATGTGAGCGCCAATCGCTCCCATGCAGGGTATCGGTCCGGCGGGGCGACCACTTGACCCGCGAGGGGCGAACGGACCCTTGGGCGATGCCCTGCCGCTCCCTCCCTTCCTTCCCGCAACAGTCCAAATCAAAGCGTCAGGTTCTTAGTTTTAAGTTTTAAGTTGTTGACTAACCTTGCCATTAAGTAGCCAGGCATCTTGCTTGGGGTGTTTGTTGACTATGGGGAAAGTCAAAAAGTCTGGTACTTAATTTTAATTTGTTGACTAACCCTCCCATTAAGTAGCCAGGCATCTTGCTTTGGTATGGGGAGGGGGAGACAAGGTCATCCATCCACCGTGGGCGGTCAGGCGCTCTGTCGCGCCCCGGAGGGGTGCGTCAACGACAAAGCGCCTGCCTTATTACCGGTAACCGCAATGGTGCCGTCACCTGCGCGTGCGGCGGATCATGGTCCAGTGGCCTTACCGGAGGGCCTGATCGAGATCACGGCGCCATGCGTCGAGACCGGAACGGGTGGGGTGGAAGTCGATGGCTTCGCCGGAGGACGAGATACCGGTGTCGGCCCCGACGATGCGGGCGAGGGTGCCGCGGACGGTGGCCGGGTCGTCGTCGAAGTCGCCGTGACGGCGGGCGGTGCTGGCGAAAGGGTCGCCCGGGGGGAGGTTGTTGGGGGTGCGAATCCACCAGGCATCGGGGCCCCATGGAAGCCGGACGGCAGGCGGGTCCTCACGACGGACCCCGTCGGAGTCGATACCCAGACTCGCCGCCTGTTCGAGGAGGGACGTTTCCAGGCCGAGCAGGGGGGTGCCGGGCTGACCGGGACGTCGGGGGCGGTCTTCGAGGGCGTTGGCGACGAGGTACAGCAGGGACTTGTGGTAGAGGTGGGCGCAGTGATCAGCGCGTTCGGAGTCGTCCTTCAGGGTGTAAAGGGCGACCCGCCGGGCGGCCCCGGCGGACAGGGAATCGGCATAGTGGGCGCGGAAGAAATCGAGGGAGCAGGCGGGGGCCCAGAGTTGGAGGGAGGCGGCGTGGTGCCCGGCCTGGCAGAACTCCCGAAAGACCGGTCCGAGAAGGAAACTGCCGGCGCCGTGGGCCAGGAAGTGGACTTCGACACCGGGATGGCGCCGGATGAACTCGAGGAGCCTTGCGAGAACCAGCCGGGCGCCGCCCGTGGCGCTTTCCGCAGCAAGTCGGGCGGTTTCCCGGACCTCCTCCCAGATCCGCCGGCCGCCCGGCCGGGCGACCAGTTCGAGGGTGTCGTCGAGACGTTCGAGCAGGAAGCCCTTGGCGGTGTCGAGGGCGCCATCCGGACGGCGTTGCCGGAGGGCCTCCTTCAAGACACTGGCGAGGGCGGACCAGAGGTCGGACTTCCAGAAGTACGCCAGAGGGTAGGTCTGGTGTTCGAGGAGGGCGGGCAGATACTCGGCGAGGCGCTGGAGCGCATCCGGTTCGGGGACAAGTCCGGCGTGGGCGTAGAGGAGGATGCGTTTGGGGGACCAGGAACGGGTGAGGGACTCGATGTCGCCGCGCCGGCCAAACAGCCGGCGGATGTCCCCCTCGTGGTTGCCCACCTCGCCGCCGGGGCGGAGACATCCGTCGGTGCCCAGAGCCACGGTGTGGCGTTGGAGGTGGGCGCGGCGGACATCGAGGGCGGCGCCGGCGTGATCGAGCCGGGTGCCACCGGCGCGGGCCGGTCGGGCGGAGACCATCGGGGCCCCGAGGCGGGCCACCCAGACGTCGGTGCCGTGGGCAAGCCAGTCGTCGTAGGTGAGGTGCGCGAACCCGAGATGTCCCCAGGAAGGACCCCAGGAGTTCTGGAGCCAGAACCCTTCCGCGTCGTAGCCCACGAGGACGAAGGCGTGCCCACCCGTCTCGCGGGGATCCGGGTGGATGTGCCCGTCGCGGCCGACATGGGACCAGCCTTCGTGGACGGTGGCGGTGGCGTAGAGGATGCCCACTTCGGCGAGGGCACTGTGCATGGCGACGAGGTCGCGGTGCGGGACACGAAAGTAGGCGCCGAGGGGTCGTCGCAGGGCATCGACGGCGCGTTCCGGGGTGAGGGTGCCGAGGGCGGAGGAGGCCTGATAGGGCCAGAGGGATTCGCGGCAGACGCCGTGCTTGTGCCAGCCTTTCATGGCGCCGCGCGCGCTCGAACCCGAATAGTCCTCACCCTCCCATTCGTCGTGGCGCCGGGCCATTTCGTAGAACATGCGGGCGCTGACGGGTGTCGGGTCGGGCCAGACCTTGCGGCGGCGGAGCAGATAGTGGGCCACGGCGGCGAGGCCGAACCCGGTGCAGGCCCCTTCCTCGCCCTGGTCGAGGACGGGTTGGGCGGCGGCCCGTCCCCCCTTTCCGCTCCAGACCGAGAGGTAACGTTCGAGCGGCCATTCGCTGGGGACCTCGACCAGGGTCGGTTCGTAGAGGCGGTCGCGGAAATCGACGGGATCGGGTCGGGCATCCAGACGGTAGGACCGGGATCCGGCGCGAATCGCGGGCTGGGGTGACGCGGCGGCGCGGCGAGGGCGGGCGGCGGCTCCTGCCAGGGACGGCACCTCCCCGGGTGCCGGCGCGGCGGCGTTTCCGCCGGAGGAGAGCGTGACCAGGAGCCGGTTCGGGTCGAGGGGATCCCGGGCGGCGTCGGTCACCTGCCAGCCGCCACGTTTGGCGTCCTCAAGGTCCTTGTGCTGCTGGCGATTGGCCGGATTGTCCGGGCACAGGAAGACGCGTCGGTCGGTGGTGGCCATGGCGGGCCGGGGTTCAGGGTGAGAGGAGGGCGAGGCTTTCGAGGAAGTCGGTCAGATCACAACGGGCCCGGACGTCACCGCTCCGGGCCTTGCGGTGGAGAATGCCGGAGAGGGCACGACGGGCGGCGGGAGGATCCTGGGCGGCGACGGCGAGCTGGGTGTCGCGTTCGGTGGCCGAGAGGAGGTTGAAGCGGTGCGCGTCCCGGATCGCGGTGGCGAGGGGATCCGGGCCGAGGGCGTCGAGACGCGCGATGCAGGCCTCGGCCACGCGGGCGGCCATGTCCTGTTCCTCCTCGAGCCGTTGGAGACTGAGGGACAGGGGATCGCGGGCGCGACCTTCGAGGACTTCCTTGGTCGAGACCGGATGGCCGAGGCGTCCGTCGGGCAGGATGGGATAATCCTGGGCGATGTAGCCCACCACCAGGGGCCGGGCGAAGGTTTCGTTGAAGGAGATGGCGCGGGACGAGGCGCCGGCGAGCTTGAGGGTTCCGCCGGGGGCGCCTTCCTGGAGGGTGGACACCATGCGGTCGAGGATGCCGATCGAGTTGGTGTAATTGGCGACGGCGTTGGTGTCGTGGAGACTGGACAGGACCACCTCCCTGGGCACCCCGCCTGAGCCGGTGAAGGACGTCGCGGAGTCGCCGGTGACGGTGACATTGACGGACTTGACGAGGAAGACGCGGGTGACGAGGCGGAGGTAGGCCGTCTGGTGGAGGTTGGTCGGGCGTGCGTATTGCTCGATGAGATCCGGGTGACGGGCGAGCCAGTCGCGGAAGGGCGTCTCCAGCGACGCCTGGTCGAGTCCGAAGGTGTGGGCCTGGGTGAGTTGCACCGTTGCCCGGCCCTGGGCGCTGGAGAGGAGGGCGAGCGAGACGGGGACGCTGGAGATGGGGAAGGCGGTGTTGAAGCCGCCACCGCGTTTGACCTCGATGGTGTAGGTCGGGAAACCGGCCAGCGGGGCGTTGGACCACCGGGCGCTGTCCGGGAACTGCCAGGGGCGGGGTGGCTGGGGGGACGAAGGGATGCCGTAGCCGCCCCCATAGAAGGACTGGTACCCGGTGGGATTGAGCCGGACCAGGAGATGTTCGAGGTCGAGATAGCCGCGCCGGTTGTAATCGCGGGCCTGGCGGGGCGCCGGGGTTTCGGTGAGAAAAACGTCCCCGGGCTGGAGGTCCTCGTTGAGCGGGTAGGTGGGGATGATCTGGCTGGCGCGCAGGGTCATGCACCAGTGCCGGGCGACCATCTCGAGTTCCCGTTCCGCGCGCTTCTGCGCGAGCTGGCTGCACCCGGGGCCGAGGAGGAGGAGGAGCGGGATGACGAGGAGTGGCTTCATGGGGAGAGCGGGTCCGCGGTTCACGACATCCATGGCATCCCGTGCGGACTCGCGGTGCTCGTCCCTCCGAAGCTGGCACCGCGTGCGGGATACGGCTCAGACCGTCATCAGTTCCTTTTCCTTGTGGTGGAGATGCTCATCGATGCGCTGGCTGTACCGATCGGTGAGGGCCTGGACCTCCTTCTCGGAATGCTTGAGTTCGTCCTCGGTGATCTCGCCGGCCTTCTGCTCCTTTTTGAGGTGTTCGATGGCTTCGCGGCGGATCTGGCGGACCGCGACGCGCCCGGTCTCGGCCATGTGGCGGATGGCCTTGACGAACTTCTCGCGCTGTTCGGTGCTGAGTTCGGGGATCATGATCCGCAGGGCGCGGCCCTGGACCATGGGGTTGAGGCCGATGTTGGCCTTCTGGATGGCCTTTTCGATCGGGCTGACGGTGCTGGCGTCCCAGGGCTGGACGAGGAGCTGCCGGGGTTCGGGGGCGGTGATGCCGGCGAGTTCACGGATACGCATGTGCGATCCGCCGTACACCTCGACGAGGATGTTTTCGATGAGGGCGGGGGAGGCCTTGCCGGTGCGGACACCGTTGAATTCGAGGACCACATGTTCCTCGCTCTTCTGCATCTTCTCTTCGCATTCGAGCAGGATTTCGTCGATGGACATGGCGATGGGTGGGTGGGGTTGGGAGAGGGGGAAAGGGTGGAGGGTGCCGCCGGTCAGTCGGAGACGAGCGTGCCGATCTGTTCGCCGAGCACGACGCGGCGGATGTTGTGTTCGCCAAAGAGGTTGAAGACGATGATCGGCATGCGGTTGTCCATGCAGAGGGCGAAGGCGGTCATGTCCATGACCTTCAACTGACGCTGGACGGCTTCGAGGTAGGAGATGCGCTCGTAACGGCGGGCATTGGGATTGGTCTTGGGATCGCTGTCGTACACGCCATCGACCTTGGTGGCCTTGAGGATGACCTCGGCGTTGATCTCGGCGGCCCGGAGGGAGGCGGCGGTGTCGGTGGAGAAGTAGGGGTTGCCGGTGCCGGCGGCGAGGATGACGATGCGGCCTTTCTCGAGGTGTCGGACGGCGCGTCGGCGGATGAAGGGTTCACTGACCTGGGTGACGCTGATGGCGCTCTGGACGCGGGTTTCGACGCCCTGTTTTTCGAGGGCGTCCTGGAGGGCGAGGGCATTGATGAGGGTGGCGAGCATGCCCATCTGGTCGCCGGTGACGCGTTCGATGCCGCGCTGACTGCCCTGGAGGCCGCGGAAGATGTTGCCGCCGCCGATGACGATCACGATTTCGACGCCGAGTTCACGGACCTCCTTGATCTGGGCGGCGATCTGGAGGAGGGCCTGGGCGTCGATGCCGTATCCGCCTTCGGTGCCGAGCGCCTCGCCGCTCAATTTGAGGAGGATGCGGCGGTACCTGGGTGTGGGCCGAACGGGAGAAGCGTCGCTCATGCAGTGGTGGGGCGGATGGAAACCCGGACGTTCCTAGCAACCGCAAGCCCTTCCCGTCAAATGGCAAGCTCGCGTTGGCGGGCGTCGGCAAAGGCCCGCGGGGACAGTCCGGTGGCCTTGCGGAATGCGGTCGCGAAGTACTGGCTGGTCTGAAAGCCGCAGGCCAGCGCGATGTCGAGGATCCCGCGCTCCGGATCGAGGGTGAGAAGGCGCCGGGCCTCCTCGATCCGCAGGAAGGTCAGGTAGTGGCCCGGGGTCATGTTCACAAGCTGGCGGCAGTATTCGGAGAACCGGCTTCGTCCCAGGCCACAACGGGCGGCCATGGCCTCCAGGGTCCAGGGGTGGTCGAGATGTTCCGGCAGCGACTGGAGGAACAGGTCCACGGTGCGGCGGACGGAGACCAGGCGGCCATCCAGCGGGATGCGTTCGCGTTCGAGGAGGTCGAGGATGGCCAGGGCCAGCTCGCTGATGGCAATCCGGATCCGGCTTTGCGGCACGCGGGGGGTGTCGGCATCCGCCAGGCGCGCCAGGCTTT
The DNA here is from genome assembly GCA_019634625.1 of Verrucomicrobiia bacterium. NCBI lineage: Bacteria > Pseudomonadati > Verrucomicrobiota > Verrucomicrobiia > Verrucomicrobiia bacterium. The sequence goes on along the minus strand of JAHCBA010000012.1, from coordinate 26,724 downwards.
CGAAGCAGGCGCCCACCTCCCGGTCGGCGCGCCAGACCGGATTCTCGTTGTGCCGCAGCAGCGTGGTCAGGCGCCGGGCCTCGTCGGGATCAAGCATCAGCCACTCCGGCCAATGCCACGGCTGGTCCGGGCGCCGCACCCCGACATCCAGGATCAGCCAGAGCAGGCGGCTCGGCCCGATATGCGGATCCCCGACGCGATGCTTCTGCCAGGGGCGGGTGATGGTGAGGTGACCGGGACCGAGCGGATAACGACGGCCCTCGACCAGGAACGCGGTGCGGCCCCGCGAGACGAAGGTGAACTCGATGCCCTCGTTGCGGTGCCAATCGAGGCCCCACCGCTGGGTTCCCGGGGCGTCCCAGCAGCCCACCGTGGACACCTCGGGGAGCACCGTGGCGGGCAGGGCACGCCCTGGATAGCCCCGGTGCGCCAGGGCGGACAACCGGACCTCACCGCGCGCCACCGCCTGCACCAGCGGTTCGCAGCGATCCGCGTGATAGGTCGCACTGGGTCCTTCGAAGATGGCGGAGGGCTCGCGTCGGGAGGACATGGGGCGGGGTGGACAGCGTCGTTCGATATTTACCAATGGGCGAATCCGGACGAAACAAATCGTGGGGGGCGCCAAGGTGCATGGGCCGCGACTTGCCGGCGCCCGGAGGGGTCCTGATGAAGCCCGACACGCGATGCCGATCCATCCTGCTCACCGCCCTCACAGGGGTGCTCATCCTGATGCCATGGCCTGCGTCGGGGGCGGACAGGCGCCTGTCCGTTGAAGCCTCGACGGAGGTGACGGCGTGGACCGTCCGCTACGGTCCCCATGTCATCCTCGAATACGCCTTCCCGCGGATGGCCCACAAGCCGTACGTGCGCGTTCTGGCCACGCTCGACGGCGAGAACCTTCTGCGCGACGCCCCGTCCGATCACCTGCACCACCACGGCCTGATGTACGCCATCGGGGTGAACGGCTTGAACTTCTGGGAGGAGGTCTCGGGGTCCGGAATCCAGAAACCGGTGGCCACTGCGCCGCCCGAACTGGGAACCGGCCCCCATGGGCAACCCCGGGCGCGCCTGCGCCAGACGCTTCACTGGCTGGCCTCGTCGGAGGCGTTCCTCCCCGACGATGCCCGCCATGCGCTGCTGGTGGAGGAACGGACCCTGACGCTGGTCCCGGATCCGGCCCGCGGAGAGGTGGCGCTGCATTGGCGTTCGGAGTTCGTGGTCGGCGGCCGCGCCGAAACGGTCACCCTCACCGGATCGAGTTATTTCGGATTGGGCCTGCGGTTCGCGGCGGACCTGGATCCCGTGGCGCGGCATTTCCGGGCGGGCGGTTCCCCGGACTTGGCGGGCGGCCGACAGGAGGTGGGTGTGCATCCGTGGAGCGGGGTTTCCTTCGTGCGGCCCGGGCAGCCGGTGACGGTGGCGGTGGTCGGCCACCCGGCGAACCCGCGGGGGGATCCGGCGTTCTTCGCCATGGCAAGCCCCTTTGCCTACCTCTCCGCCACGCTGGGCCTCGAACGGGAACCACTTCTGCTGAGCGCCGGGGAACGGTTCCGTTTGGACTATCTCGTTCTCGTATCGGCCGGGCCCTGGTCCCCCGAAGCCGTCGGCGCCCGGGCGCAACGGTGGCGGGAAGCCCCCCCCTCCCCATGAAACCGCAATGGAAGCATGACGCATGGCGCATCGGGGGGGGGAAGGCCATCGACGGATTCGCCCCGGGCCCGATTCCCGACGATGCCGGTTTCCACGAACCTCGAATTGAACCCTTAACCTCCTTACGTCGATGGGCCGAATCCACCTTGGCATCAACCTCGAGTTCGTGCGTCACGCCGACAAGCCCTTCGAGTGGGGGGTCCGCACCGCGGCCGAACTCGGCTACACGCACGTCGAGCCGATGGTCCATTGGGGCCGGGAACTCCTCAGCGAAGCGGGTTACTTCCACAGCGTTTCGATGCTCGACGACCCGTTCCGCGTCCGGCGCTGCTGCGAAAAGCACGGGGTCCTTCTCTCCGGCCTGTCCGCCCACACGCCCCTCACCAAACCCGAGATCGGTGTCGAGTACCTGAAGCAGGCGATCCGCTTCGCGGCGGACTGCGGAGCGCCGGTGGTGAACACGGACGAGGGGCCCAAGCAGCCGTGGACCACCGAGGAAGAAGACCATGTGCTCATGCGGTACACCCTGATGGAGGCCGCCAAGGTTGCCGAACCGCGCGGACTCCTCATCGGCCTCGAATGCCATCAGCAGTACAGCCGCACGCCGTCGGGCTTGAACCGCATCGTGCGCCTGGTCCGCAGCCCCGCCATCGGGATCAATTTCGACACCGGCAACAGCTACCTCGCCGGCGAGGATCCTTACCGATGGCTGAAGCGCATCGTCCCCCGCCTGGTTCACCTCCATGCCAAGGACATCTCCCTGCAGCACTCCGAAGCCGAGCGCGGCAAGGTCACCGGCACCCCCGTCGGCTGTGCCTGCGGCGACGGACTGATCGACTGGGAACGCGTCATCGCCCTCTGCCGCGAATGCCCCCGCGACCTCGTCTTCTCGGTCGAATGCGGCACCGTGGATCAGGCCGCCCGGTCCGCAGACCATCTGCGTCCCCTGCTCAATGCGTGACCCCATGAAGCCGATTCCGAATCCCTCCCGGCAGGGCGGACCGCTCCCGCGCCGACAGTTCCTCAGTCAATCCGGCAGGGCGGTTGCCGGGGCCGCCCTCGCCGGGGCGTTGCCGCGGGCCGGGTACACGGCGGAGAGCCACACCCTCGACGTCGCGCTGATCGGGTGCGGCGGACGGGGCACCGGGGCCGCCGCCCAGGCCATGGCCACCCAGGGCCCGGTGCGGCTGCGGGCCATGGCCGACTTCTTTGAACGCCGCCTCAGCACCAGTCTGGAGATCCTCCGGGCCCAGTCCCCGGACCGCGTGGACGTCCCGCCGGACCGCCGGTTCGTCGGCCTCGACGGCTATCGTCAGGCGATGGACAGCCTGAGCCGGGGCAGCGTGGTGATTCTGGCGACGCCGCCGGCCTTCCGGCCGATCCACCTCGAGTACGCGGTGGCGCGCGGTCTCCATGTCTTCATGGAGAAGTCGTTCGCCGTCGATGGACCCGGCATTCGCCGCATCCTGGCCGCCGGCGAGGAGGCCGAACGGCGCAACCTGAAGATCGCGGGCGGCCTGATGACCCGCCATAGCGCCATGAACCGCGAGGCGGTCCAGCGCATTCACGATGGGGCCATCGGGAACGTGGTGACCGTCTGGCCGTACCGGGTGCATGGGACGGTCAAGACGCTGGCGCGCGATCCCGGCTGGAACGAGCTGGCCTGGCAGATCGCCAACTACAGCAGCTTCACCTGGCTCAACGGTTCCTTCCTGGTGGACTGGCTGATCCACAACATCGACGTGGCCTGCTGGGTCAAGGACGACTGGCCGGTGTCGGTGCAGGGCATGGGCGGCCGCCAGGTGCGGGACGAACCGGACCAGCTCTTCGATCATTACATGGCCGAATACACGTTCCGGGACGGCACCCGCATGGTGGCCCAGGGGCGGCTGATCGACGGATGCTGGGAGTTCTTTGGCGTCCAGGCCCACGGCAGCCACGGCTGCGCGGTGCTCGGCGAGGGCGTTCCCCTGCCCCGCCTCTTCCGCGGTCACCAGCCCACCCCCGAGAACCGCCTCTGGCAGTTCGGAGGCGAACGGAACGATCCCTACCAGACGGAGCACGACCTGCTGTTCGACGCCATCCGCAACGACCGGCCCTGGAACGAGACGCGCCGGTGCGCCTTCGCCAACCTGGCCGCCATCATGGGAAGGATGGCCTGCGAATCGGGCCAGCGCATCACCTGGGAAGACGCCCTGAACTCCAATCTCGAACTCGCCCCCAATCTCGACGCGCTCACCCCGGATTCGCCCCCCCCGGTGATGCCCGATGCCCGGGGTCGTTACCCCATCGCCATGCCCGGTCGCACCCGCGCGGTGTGAGTCGCAACCGGATCGGCCGAAACCAAGCCGTGAAAACCATCCCCCTCCTCTTCGGCGCCCTTCTGTTCAACTCGGTGTTGCCGGCCCCCGCACAACGAATCCCTGCGACTGCCGCGGGCGACGCCGAAGAACGCGCGCGCTCAACCATCCTCAATGCCTACTCCACACGTTGGGACGCAGCTCACGAGATCGTGGGAGGCAATGGCGCGATCACTCCGCAGCGGGCGAGTTACGTGGAACTGTCGGACGGACTGAACTATCGCGACGAGACTGGAACCTGGCAGCGCACACGGCCGGAGTTCATTCCGACGCCACGTGGGTTCTCCGCTCCGTTTGGCCCCCACAAGGTGGATCTCGCCCCGTCGATAATGCCACGGGCACCGGACAGCGGGATGTCTATGTCACGTTTACAACCCTTGGATCGCCCCAGAAGCTGTGGCTGACGGTTTCGACGGACTACGGCGCCAACTGGAACACCATTCAGGAGATCGCGGCATCTGTGACCAATGGACAGGTCCAGTCGGCTATTCCGGTAATCGATGCCAATCACGTGGCGTACGTGTTTTGGCTCGAACAACAGCCTGCGGCCGGCGGTGCCAGCATTTACATCAGGGTGCGAAAAGTGGAGAATCGGGGCGCAACACTTGGGAGTGCACAGCTCGTTCGGCAGCTCGTCACGACAAATGCAGTCACCGGCAACTTGGCATTGAAGCGCAGCAACTCTTCGGCTTCGGACGACACCTTTCGCGTCTTTCCCTTTCCCGTGCCGGCAGCCAATCCGACTTCCAGCAAGGCCGGCCACCTTTACGTTGCCTACGCGGACAAGGGAACAGGCAGTGACAGGGCGGATGTCTTCTTCGTGTGCTCCAGCAACGGCGGCGCAAGCTGGACCAGTCCCCTCCGCGTGAACAGTGTCGCCAGCAACGATCAGTGGATGCCGGTGATCGCCGTCAAGCCGGATGGCACCAGGCTGTTCGTCGCCTGGTACGACCGGCGGAATGACTCGTCCAACAACTCCCTGATCGACGTGTATGGCCGTTGGGGGACGATTGCGAGCGGCGGCAGCGTGACCTTCGGCACCGAGTTTCGGATCACGACGCAAAGTTTTCCGCCGGTATTTGCGGGAACTTTGGCGGCGAACAAGACGAATGGCCATTACGATCCGGTTTATCCGCCGGGAGGTGTGAACCTTCACTGGCACTATCCGGAGTGGGATGACGACGTGCTCACCGTTACAGAACCGGCCTATCAGGGTCATGTTGGCGAGTACAACGGCGCGTGGGCTGATAGCTCCTACGTTTACGTCACCTGGACCGATTATCGGCTCACAGCCCAAGGCACTCTTTACGGTCGAAATCAAAGCGATATTCGATTTGCTCGACTGACTTGGCCCCAATAGGCGTTGCCTCGCAACGAAAACCCCAACCCGGCGAAAGCAATGACTCTCCTCAAATGTGGAATGCTTGGCCTGCTCATCGCGCAGTCTGGACTGGCGCAGGGGTACTTTTCTTTTCGCAACATCTCGCGGGGAGATGGGCTTGACGCTCCGATTCTCGACGCGCGAGGAATCCCTCTCGAAGGAACCAACTATTTGGCCGAATTGTACGGAGGCGCCAGACCAGAGACCATGGCTCCCGCCCTGGCTGAGGTTCTTTGGCAGAGGGCGAGCGCGCCGCTGATAACTCGAGGGTACTTTGTGGGAACCGGTGTCCTCGTGCTTGACGTCGGAGGTGGAGGCTACGCCTGGCTACAGGTGCGCGCGTGGGATGCACGGTTGGGTGCGACCTACGAGGAAGTCGTTGCCAGGGGATTGGGCGGTTTTGGCGAATCGCCTCTGTTCTACGCACTCAGCGCGGCTCATGGACACCTGTCACTCCCAAGGCCACTGATGGGTCTGCAATCCTTTCGCCTCCGGCCGGCAACCGGTGTCCTGATGCGCGGGATCCGCCTCGACGGCAATCAGGTGGTGGTCGAGTGGAACCCCGGGTTCGCGCGTTACCAGCTTCAGCAGACCGCCGCGGTGGGCCAGCCGTGGCAGGACGTGGGCGAGCCGACCACCGCCACGAGCGTCACGAACACGATCGGCGGTACGACCCGGTTCATCCGGGTGATCGGGCTCTTGGAGTGAGTTCGCGCAGCACAGAGGTTCTCCCGTGTCCGGGAATGGAGGCCGGCTCCAAGGCCGGCCACCTTTACGTTGCCTGCGCGGACAAGGGCACTGCAGGTGACAAGGCAGATGTTTTCTTCGTTCGCTTCGGGAATGGAACCGGATCCCCGGGCAAGCTCGTCCGGGAAGATCCGATTGCACCACGAAGGAGGCGCCGCAGATGCATGGCAGCGATTCGTGGCGGCCGCTTCAGCCCAGCTCCTCCGGATGCCAGCCGGTCTCGGAGGGTTTCGGACGCGACCGCCCGGCGCGCAGCATCCAGGGGGCCCGGGCGAGGCGGCGTTGTTTCTCCTCGATGCGGAACAGCCGGCGGGCGGTGCCGCGCATCAGCGGGTCCACCAGGTCCACCGCCTCGGGCAGGGTCATCCAGCCATCGTGGACCAGTCCCCGCAGGGTGCGCAGAAGTCCGTCCCGGGCGATGGCGGCATGACCGACCACGGGTTCGACCGGGATGTAATCGCCCCCGAACGTCAGGACCTTGTTCAGCGGCGCGGTCACCAGGAAATCGCGCAGAAACCGGGCCGAGGCCTCGGGGTTGATGATCCACGCCCAGCACAGGTCGAGCACCGCATTGGAGTAGTGCTTGGCAAGGGACAGCATCGCCTCCTGATAGGGGTAGCCGATGTGCATCAGCACGAAGGTGGTGTCCGGTGAACGCCGCAGCAGCTCGGCCGCATCCGCCGGATTCCACCCCACCCGCTCGAGGGGCATTCCATTCTGTCCGGCGAAGTAGCCGGTGTGCAGTTTGACCGGCAGTCCCATCGCCGTCGCCCGGCGCACGCAGTACCAGAAGATGTGGTCGTCAAAGGCCTTCCTTTCGGCGGGGGTGACCGGGTCGTTGTTGCGGAGTCTGGCGAAGACCGGCGCGGCGGTCTCGGCCGGAACGTCGGCGAAATCGAGGCGCCGCTGGTAGGCGGTCTGGGACTTCACGGCCACCGCGTAGGGTCCGTGCCGGTCGAAGGCGTGGTCAATGACCCGGTGCCACCCGGCCAGATCGCCGGCCAGACCGCCATCGGCGTCGGTCATCCGGGTCCAGTTCGATCCCGAGAACGCCCCGAAATGCACGATGCTCAGATCCTGGAGGAGGAGCTGCGGCTGCCGCGATTCCATGAAGTACGACTCGAGCGAATTGACCTGGCACGACTCCACCCCGGCCTGGTCGCGCAGCACGGTCTCGTAGAAGCCCGGCTTCACCATCGCCCGGAACCGTTCCGCCAACTGCGGGACCGTCCGTTCCTCGAAATCGTCCACCCCATACAACTGGCGGGCGGTGAGGCGGACGGCGCGGCCGTACCCGGTGTGACGGACCCCTGGCCAGTGGGGAGCCAGCAGACGCCACTTCGCGTCGCTGGGGGTGTCCGGGGCAAGGAACCGCTGGTGATCCGCGGCCGACATCCCGGCCACGCGCAGATCGGAATTGAGGTAATGACTGAACAGCAGGGCCCAGTCGGCGCAGGGCAGCAGCGGCACCGGCTGGGTCCAACCCGTCCGGCGCTGTTCCTCGACCAGATGCTCGTGGGTGTCGGCAAAGGGCGTGGAGGCCACCGCCTCGGACAACGGATCCGCCGGTGCGGCGCCCTCCGTGCCTGGCGCGCCTGCCGCGTGCCCGGCCCTTGTGCCCCCCAGACCGAACAGGGAGACCGCGGCCAGGCCGGACCCGGCCACCGCTTCACGGCGCGACCAGCCCTTTCGCTTCGCGGGGGTTTTCATGGGATGGGCGAGGAATACGCCCGTCGCCGCCCAAGTGTCGAGCATCGGCCATGATGGGTGAGGCGGGAGGGTGAGATCCCTGGACAACCCAATCGGGGTGTTGGAACCGGCCGTAGAAGATCTGTTCCCAGGGCCCGAAATCGAGCTTGCCTCCGGTGATGGCGACGACCACCTCGCGCCCCATGATCTGGCGCTTCAGGTGGGCGTCGGCGTTGTCCTCGCCGGTCCGGTTGTGCTGGTAGCGGGTGGTTGGCGCATGGGGCGCCAGGGTTTCGAGCCAGGTCTCGTAGTCATGGTGCAGGCCGGACTCGTCGTCGTTGATGAAGACGCTCGCGGTGATGTGCATGGCGTTGACCAGGCAGAGGCCCTCGCGGACCCCGCTGCGCCGGACCCGTTACTGCGGACCCGTCACGCCTGGGCCGCCGGTGAGCGGGGCGCTTCCTTGTGCCGGGCGGATTCGATCAGTTCCCAGAACTTCGGGTTCGCCTGCAGGACCTCGTCCTCACCGGTGGGGAGGCTGGAGCGGAACAGGAAGTCCTTGAGCGAATTCCGCCCGAGGATGCGGTGAACGACCAGGCCGAGCGGATGCCGCTCGAAGTAGATCCGGTAGTCGCCGAGCCGCATCCGGTGCAGGACCCGGCCGTCGCGTTCCAGCTTCCCGAACCGCTCGAGGTCGGTGCTCATGGCCTCGGTCGGCAGGCCCCGGAACTCCCCCAGGATGTGCAACTGGAGATTCTTGGGCATGGCCGCGAGTTCCGCGGCGCTGGTCGGATTGAAGATGATCTGGAACGTGCGCATGGGCGCGGGTCGCAGGTTACCAGGATCCGCCGCCCGTGGGCCAGTCCGATCCCGAACCCAGGGGCACTTCCGATCGTATCCACTCGACGCCGCCCCGAAGAAGTCCCAGGAAACCGTTGGGGGTGGCGTCCACGGTGGACAGTCCCTCGCCTTCGTCGAAGTGCCACAGGGCCAGGGGTTGCGGCGGGGCATCGGCGGAGAGCCGCAGGTGGCGGAGGGCGTCGAGATCGGCGGCCGTGCGGGGGACGTTCCACAGAACGACTTCATCGAGGTGGCCGAGGAGCGCGTTGGGATAGGTGTGATAGCGGCCCATTCGCAAGGGCGCGGTGGTGGTGGGCGGGCCCGGCGTCCCGGTCCAGGGGAGGGAGGCGGTCTGGGTTCCGTCCACGATCAGTCGTCCACCTGCCGCATCGACCACCAGGGCGACATGGTGCCATTCGCCGTCGGCAACGGGACCGCCGTCGAGACCGAGGCCACCGTCCCAGATCCGGCCGCCCTGGGGCCCGAAATAGAAGGCGCGGAGTCGTCCGGCGTGAAGGAACAGGGCGTACCCGTTCAACGAGCCGTCGGCATACTTGCCGACGATGCCGTCCACCATGGGCTCGTTGCGGGAGGTCCGGACCCAGGCGGCCAGGGTGAGGGGGTAGGCGTTGAGTTCGGCGCGATGGGCGACTTCCACGAAGCCGTCCACGCCGTTGAAGGCGAGGGCGCCCAGGGGATCGGTCGGGATGGGCAGGGGGGCCGCGACGGCACGGTAGAACCGGTGCCCGGACCGGTCCGCCGCGGCCACGAAGAACCGGATGCGACCGAGGTAATCGACGGTGGCGAAGCCGGACGCCTCCCAGTCGATGAGGTTGTGGCTGGCCTGGATGGCGCACCGGTCTCCCGGGGCGCCGGGCCAGAGTAGGGTGAACGGGGTGCCTTCGCCCGGAAGCCCGGCGGCGTTCGAACCCCCCGCCGGCACCGGTGCCGGCGCGGCCACCACGGGGACTGAGACAACGGTCGCCTCGGCGGGCTCGCTGGCGAGTGTGGCGTCGCGCACGACGAGCCGGAATCGGAATGCCGTCTCCCCGGGTAGGTCCGGCGCCACGAACGACGGGGCGGCGGTGGACGAGCCGTCGAGCGCCACCGTGGGGCCGGCGACTTGAGTCCATTCGTAGGCGATCGGGTCACCGTCCGGATCGAAGCTGCCGGTGCCGTCGAGGTGGACGCGGGCGCCGGCGATCGGGACGCCCATGGACGGTCCCCTGGCGACGGCGACGGGCGAACGATTGGCGGGTGTCGCCCGGGGACCCAGCGACGCCGGGGACCAGCGTTCGGGTCGGTCCCCGCGTGCGTCCGGCGGCCAGGTGCGATCGGCGACGGGATCGGAGGAGCCGGCATGGATCAGGAGCACGGAGGTCTCCCGGTTCCAGCCGCCGAGCAGGGCATTCGGGATCCGGAGTTCGGCGCTCCAACGGGACTCACCGCGCACGACAACGCCGACGAATCCCGTCTCCGGGGTGGCCATGGCGTCGCCGTGCCGCACGAAGGGCGTTCCGTACTCGTCCACAAAGAACCCGGGCAGATCCGCGGGTTCCGGGGGGGCCTCGCGATTCGCCCGCCGGTCCACACGAAGGCCGACACTGGCGGGTGCTGCCGACGAGACGCCGAATCGCAGGTCGGAGACGCAGGCATGAAGCGCGCCGTCGGCCTGGATCATGCGTCCGTTGACGTACCCGCCGTTCGCGAGCGCCAGGCGCACGAGGGGCGCGTCGGCATAGGCAGGGTCCCCGCAATCGCCGTCGAGGACCGGCGCGGCAGTGGCGGGGATGATGATGGGTTCGATCTCGAAGAAGACGGAGGCCTGGCCGGCCTGGCCGTCGGCATCCACCGCGGTCACCTGGATGACATAGGGGCCGGGCGGCAGATCGCGCAGGGCGACGGCCGTTCCGATTTCGGTGCGGGCCTGGGGACCGTCGAGCTGCCAGTGGAGCCGGGCGGGATCGAGGCTGCCGTCCTCGGCGTCGTACGCCACCGCGGTGAGTCGCGGGACGGCACCGAACGGGAACCGTTCGCCGTCCTGGATGCCGTTCAGAACCACCACCGGCGCATGACGCGGGAGGGAGAACGGTTCGGACTCGGTCCACCCGGCGTGGAAACCGTCGCTGGCGACAACCCGGAGGCGGCAGGCGTGGCCGCCCGGCAGGAGCCGGGTGTCGGTGGCGAAACTTTCGTAGGGATAACCGACCTGCAGGGTCTGCCAGGCAGCCCCGTCATCGGCGCTGAACTGGATGGCATAGACGAGCGGGTCGCCGTCGGGATCGAAGCCCTGCCATTCCACCGTGAGCCGATGGGTGGCGGCATCGAGGGACGGCGGACGCAGCTTGACCGAGGGCGAGGCGCCCGACGGCCGGCACTCGGCGACGAGGACCCCGCCGCGGCGGATCTCGAGGTGGGCGGCCCCGGGCCGGTCGGGAAGGAACTGCGTCCACACGGCCCGGTTCGGGTCGCCGTCCTCGGCGCGTTCCCAGAGGAGCGGGAACTCGCCCAGCGGAGTTCCGCCGGCATCCACCCAGAGAAGCCTCCAGTCGTGGGCGACGGGGGGCGGATGGAGGGAGGAAGCGACCTTGGCGGGGTCGAAGGTCGCGGTGGGGAGCCGGTAGCAGGGGCGGAAGACCGCGGTGTTCAGGAGGAGATCGAGCGTTCCGTGGACCAGCACGACGGTCTCGGGAAGGGGTTCGATGCGGGCATTCGCGAGGTGCGGTGCGGCGGCGCCTCGAACGCCGGGGATGCGTCCGAGGAGGGTGTCGAAGGTGGGTTTGGACAGCCAGGTGGAGGACCGGTAGCTCATCAGGTCGGCGGCGTTGGTGGGGCCGATGACGTTGCCGGTCAGGGGATCGAACCCGTACTGGGTGGTGCGGTCGGCGAGTTCCGAGGTCAGGGTCGCCGCATTCACGATGCCGATGGTGCAGGCGTCGAGGGGATAGGCACCGGCCCGGAGGGGACGTCCGCCGTCGCAGCCCAGGGGCGACAGGGTCTGGTCGATGTGGCGGAGGGTGTAGTTGTGGCCGAGTTCGTGGGCCAGGGTTTCGCCGCCCCGGGGATCTCCCCACGGGGGGACACCCGGGATGACGCCGGGCGGTTCCATCTTGACGACGAGATCGACGCCCACCCCGGTGTCCGGGCGATTTGCGAGGCCGAGCGCCACGGATCCGGCGGCCGAGGTGGTGTTGGCGAGCCAGTGGACGGTTCCCACGTAGTGGGTGTCGCCGCAGTCGCGGGGGTCGCGTTCGAAGGCGGAATAGAGCGAGAGCCAGGTCATGACGTCCTCGTACCCGCCCGAAACATCGAACGGCTCGTAGTCGATGGCGGGGTAGGGGAGTCCCAGCGGCCCGGACTTGATCCTCACGACCGGCCGGCTGATGCGGTCCCCCTTGAGCGCAAACCGGAAGCGGTCCACCGGCAGGAGGGAATGGGCGCGGGCGAGGATCGCACCGAATCCCGATGCCGGGTCGCGCGGGTCGTAATTGGGGGCGGCGGTGTGGACGGGGACGAAGACAAGGCAGGGCGAGCCGCTTTGCAGGACTTCGATGTCGGCGGAGGGAACGGTGTTGTTGCCGAGCGGATTCGGACCGGTCTCGGGGATGCCCATGCCGGGATTGACAGTGAACTCGACCCGGAGGCGGCCCCGTTGGACCCAGTGGGCGGGGAGTTCGAAGAGGAAGCCGTTGTCCGCCCCGGACCGGAGTGTGGCGAGATTGCCGGTGGCACCAATCGTGGGCTGGTTGATCGGCGAAAGGGGCGAGCCGGGCAGGGGCTGCCCGTCGAGGAATACGCGCAGTTGACCGTTGACCGCATAGCGTCCGACGCCGGTGGTGTCCCGGGCCAGCCGGGCATAGGCGCGGACCACGGTGGGCCGGTTGGCCACCAGGCGCGTGGAGTTGTCCAGATCCTGCGTCGTCTGCACAACCTCGAGGCCGAGGACCTCAAAGTCGCGTTCGATGGGCTGGGCGTCGGCGGGAATGCGCCAGATGTCGTCGCCGGTGGTCCAGTACAGCCAACGCCGGTCGGAACGGAGGTGAAACCCTTCGAGCGATCCGCCGGCGGTGAGGCGATCCGCGATGGTGCCGAAACTGCCGGATACGAAGTCGCTGTGCGCCGGGGCATGGCGACTGAGGATCTGGGCATCGTGATCCCGGTACCGACAGCCGAAGCCACCCCCGCAGTCGAGGGGGGTCACGGTGAGGTAGAGCCGGTCGGCAGTGACGGCGACGCCGCGGACCTGGAGGTTCGGGCTCTGCGTGTTGTAGGCGACCGTGAAGGTGCGGTCGCGGGCGGAGAAGCGGAGGAGTCGTCCGTTGATGCGCGACGACGACAGGTCCCCGGTGGCGGCGTAGATCGCGGTGGTGTGGTTGCGGGCGATGATCAGGCCGCCGCCGCCGAGGGTGGATTCGTTGCGGACCCCGAAGTCCCAGACGTTGCGGGCCAGCAGGTGCGGGGTGCCGTTGAAGGGATCGAGGTCAAACAGGTACAGGAGCCGGTCCTGGGTGAGGACCAGCAGGGAGTCCTTCAGCCGGGAGCCGTTGTTCTGGAGCACTTCCACGACCGCCATCCGTTTCACCGGACCACCGGCAGCCGAGAAGGACACGAAACTCGTCAGGGGACCCGGACGATGGATGGTGAACTGGCCGTTGGCGGCGTGCGAGGACCAGAGGTCACCACGCCACAGGAGGACGGCCCCGTTGGCCGCGACGGGCACCCGGCTGAACTGGGGCGGGTTGCCGGAGAACCGGTCCACCAGGAACCGGGTGGAGTCGGCGAGGGCATCGGTGAAGTCGGAGGCAATGGGCTTGCGGCGCAGAAGTCCGTTGGCGGCGTAGTGGATGAACAGATCGTCCCGCACCGCGCCGTCGATCGAGAAGTCATATCCCCGGCCCAGGTAACGCGAGGCGGGGGCCACCCACTCGATCGGGGCGCGGATCCCAAGGGCTGCATTCACCACCAGGGTGCCCTCACGCCGGGCCACTTCGCTGTTCTGGGCACCGCTCTTCCACCAGTAGATCCCGTTCCGGAACAACTCGAACCCGCTCACGCCCGGAAGATTTCCGCCACCGGCGTCGGTGGCCACGCGATGCGGCATGGCTGGCTGGGCAAGGGTCGGAAGGGAAAGCGCGAGAACGGCGACGGGCAGGAGAAGCAGCGCCGGGGCAATCGGATGGAACGACGACATGGCAGGGGAGGGGAGGCCGTGGGTGAAGGGTGTCACCCAACCGGATGAGAATGCAACGCGCCCGAACCCAGGCCCAGCAGTTCTCATTTTGGAAGAGTGGCCTGAGCGCGAGGGTGGACGAGCAGAGGGATCGGGCCATGGGACGCCGGTGTTCCCAAAGTTTTTTCACTTTTTGCGGGACTCACACCCCTTCCTCGGATATAGCCAAGGCCCGTGGTCGTCGACGAAGTCATCCAGGGGCGGCGATTGACCCCGGCGGAACTGGCCGAGATCCGCAACTGCTCGCCGACCATCCGGATTGGCATCGGAACCCGGATTTCACAGAGAGCTCTGCCAGCGTTGGGATTGGCACACCGACACGCCAGCGTCCCAAAGATATGGCCTGCCGCAGCTCGCTCTCAAGTTGGAGGCTCGTGGCTGGATTCGGCTGCCTTCGCGTCAACGTCCCAGCGTCAACGATCGACGCAACCGGCAACTGGTCCAGATCGAGCTGACTGCAGCGTTCTGGAAGCCGATTCTGGCGAGCCTGAGCCGGTGCGCATCGATCCCGTGGCTCCAGGTTCGCGCGAAGACGCTCTTCGGGCACCGCTCCAGCGCCATCACTACCTGGGTTTTCGCAACCGCGTCGGCGAAAACATCGGCTACCTGGTCTGTCCCGGACCGGGCGCCCTGGCGGCGCGTTTTCGCCTGGCCGCCTGGCATTGTCAGGCCGCGCGACGCCTTCATCGGCTGAACGAGGAACAACGTCATCGGCATCGCTGGCGACTGACCAACAATACCCGCTTCCTCATCCCGGCCTGGGTGCGTGTGCCCCACCTGGCCAGCCATGTCCTGGCCCGGGTCCTCGGCCGTCTGACCGGATTGGCGCCAACGCTACGGACAAGGCGTGACCTGGTGGAGACCTTCGTCGATCCCGCTTTGCCGGCACCTCGCACCGCCGCCGCGGCTGCCGTTGGGGCGAACCACCGGCAGTGGGGACGCAATGGCCCCTCCGACACCGCCTCCACCACCGCCAAGGAAGTGTTCGTACGCCCGCTGGGCTTGCACTGGCGCCAGCGCCTTTGCCCATGAACCCACCCTTCTTCAATCGGCGGCGGGATCACCTGCGCGAGGCACTGCTGCCGCCATGACCCGGCGTCGCGCACCAACAAGTCCTACGCGATGGAGGACTTCGGCTTGAGCGCCTCGCGGTTTTTTCACCCAGTCGCCTCCTTCTCGCCTACCAGAAGGCGATGCGCCAGGCACGTGGCTGCGACAACGCCCAGAGCCTCTTCGGCATCACCCGTATTCCCAGCGACAACCAGGTCCGACAGATGCTCGATCCGGTCCCCTGAGGCTGCATCCGATTTTCCGACCGGGTCCTGATGCTCTGGTGGGACGAGGATTGCTGGAGGACTTTCACGGGGTCCACCAGTCCATCGCCTCATCGCGCTGGACGGCACCGGCTACCGTTCTTCGGCGAAGGTCCACGGACCGTGTTGCTCGCACCTCACTCCCGAGAAGGGACCGCGGATCTATTTTCACACGGCCCTGACCCTCGGTCATGGTGGCTCCCGGTCGTGCCGAAGTCTTCGCCTGCGTCCCGAATACATCGCCCCCAGGACGGCCACGAGAAGCAGGATTGCGAGATCGCTGCCGCCAAGCGCTGGCTCCAGGCCAACTTCGAACTCTACCGTCGCCACGCGGACCCGTCACGGTTCTGGGCGACGACATCTGTGCCCATCAAACCCTTCTGCCGTCAGTGGTCCTCCTCCACGACGGCCATTTCCTCTTCACCGCCAAGCCCTCGTCCCATATCGCCCTCTACCGTTGGATCGATCTCCAACCTGACCGACCGCGCACCTTGCGATGCGCGTTCGCGAGAAGCGCCGAAACGCTCACCTACACCTACCGATGACCCACGGCGCCCCTTTGGCCGAGGGGGAAAGATGCTCTGAAGGTCAACTGGTTCGGAGCTTCGCGTCACCAAACCCCCAAGGCCAGACGAGATCACTACAATGCCTGGGTCAACGACTGGAAGATCGACGAAACCAACGTCGCCAGCCTGGCAGCCTCGGCATTAGCCTGTTAAAGATCGAGAACGAGAACAACAACACCCTCAAGACCAAGGGCTATCATCTCGATCACAACTTGAATACGGCAAGAAGCACTGGCAGCGGTCCTCACCTCCTTGAACCCTGGCCTCTCGTGCATGCCGCGCTGGGTTGGCTCGATGAGCCCTACAGGTTATTGCGCGCCAGGCTCTCCGCCGGACGTTCTTTCGAACATGTCCGGGCCCTGACCCTCTACATCCACTTTCCCGGCTGGAGCGAACTCCTGGACTTCATGATGCGAGGCCTCGAACTGGGGCCGTACTCGAAAAAAGCCTGACCGGGTTCTCCGCCCCACCGCGGCCTTTCGGTCCGCGGGGCTTGCGCCTGCCCGAATCTCCCCTCCGCCCTCGTCCAGGGCCCTCCTCGTCGATCACGCCACCCTTCCACTACCCACGCGTCCACCCTCGCGCTCAGGCCACTCTTCCAAAATGAGAACTGCTGACCCAGGCCGTGCATCCCGGCGTTGTGGGGGGAGGTGCGAACCTCGCGAACCGTCGTTTCGGAGGGCCGGGTTCCACGAGGCCGCAACGGTGTGGAGCGTTGGGGAGCGTTGGGTTGAGGACTCGCAGTGATCGTCCCTCCGATTCGCCGCCTCCCCACCCACTCCTCCGGGAAGCACCGGATCCCAAGGCCCCCCCCGAGATCGATGATTGCTTCCTCCCCCGATGGCGGCAGATTGCCGGCGTACTTCGCATGAACACCCTTGTGATCCAAGCGATGCTGGTGGCGGCGATCTCCCTGGCGGGCCTCACCCAGTCGCGCTCGCCCCAACACGCGCAGGTCTCCGGGTCTCGCGACCAGCCCCTTCTCGAATCCGTTCCGCCCCCGGCCTCCGGACCGCGTGCGGTCAGCCTCACCGCCTCCGAGGCCGGCCGGATCGCCCGCGCGACCGCCGAGGTGCTCGTCCAGGGCCACTACCGGCAGGCGCCCTTCGACGATGCGATGTCGCGCACCTTCTTCACCAACTACCTCTCGACCCTGGATTACAGCCGGCTGGTCTTCACCCAGGAGGACGTGGACGAGTTCGGGCGGCGCTATGCGGAGAGCCTGGACAACCTGACCCAGGCCAACGACGCCTCCCCGGCCTACGTGATCTTCCAGCGCTACCTCGAACGCCTCGAAAGTCGGACCGCCTTCGCCCTCGAACAACTTGCCGCCCCGGTGGATTTCACGACGGACGAGCGGTTCAACCCCCAACGTTCGAAGGGCCCATGGCCTCGCAATGAGAAGGAGGCGGAGGAACTCTGGCGTCTGCGGGTGAAGTTCGATCTCCTCCAGGGCCGGCTTGCCAACGACGATCCCCAGCAGGTGGTCACCAACCTGACCAAGCGTTACCAGCGCCTCCTCAAGACCATGAAGGAGTACGACGGCGAGGAGATCCTCTCCCTCTACCTCACCTCCCTGGCCAACGCCTTCGATCCCCACTCGGACTACATGAGCGCCTCCGAGGCCCGCCAGTTCGAGATCAGCAACGTCAAACTCTCCCTCACCGGCATCGGCGCCCTCCTCGAATGGGATGACGGCTACACCCGCATCCGCAGCCTCGTCCCCGGCGGACCCGCCGAGCGCAGCCGTCAGTTGAAACCCAAGGACCGCATCGTCCTCGTCGCCCAGGGCGACGGCGAACCCGTCGATGTCGTCGAGATGCGCCTCAACAAGGTCGTCGAACTCATCCGCGGCCAGAAGGGCACCGAAGTCCGCCTCACCATCATTCCGGCCGATTCCGAGGACGGTGCCCGCCGTGAGATCCGCCTGATTCGCGACGACATCCCCCTGACCGAGCAGTTCGCCAAGGCACGTCTGGTGGACCTCCCGGGAGAGGATGGCCGGGTCACGCGCCTCGGAATCGTGATCCTGCCCCAGTTTTACGAAAACTGCGCCCGGGACGTGGAGAAGCTCATCCATCGCCTGAAGGAGGAGAAGGTCGAAGGCCTGGTGCTCGACCTGCGCCGCAACGGCGGAGGGATCCTCGAGGAAGCCATCGCCCTGACCGGCCTCTTCATTCCCCAGGGACCGGTGGTTCAGGTGAAGAACCAGAACGGCCACACCCGGCTCCTTCAGGACGACAATCCGAAGATTGTGTGGGACGGCCCGATCGCCATTGCCGTCGGACATCAGAGCGCTTCGGCCTCCGAAATCGTCGCCGCCGCCCTTCAGGATTACGGGCGCGCCGTCGTCGTCGGGGATTCCGCCACCCACGGCAAGGGCACCGTACAGACCCTGATCCCGCTGACCCAGTTCTTCAGTCAGCGCACCGTCGGGCCGTATGCGGGCAAGCTCAAGTTCACCGTCTCCAAGTTCTATCGCATCGCCGGCGGAACCACCCAGAAGTACGGCGTCACTCCCGACATCGCCCTTCCCACCATCCTTGACCACATGGAACTGGGCGAATCCTACCTGCCAAACTGCCTGCCGGCCGACCGCACCACCCCGCTCCGTTTCCAGCGGATGGACCACGTGGATCCCTACCTCGCCGTTCTCCGCGAACGCTCGGCCAACCGCGTCGCCGTCAGCCGCGAATACGCCTACATCCTCGAAGACATCGAGGAACTCAAACGCCGGCGCGAGGATCCGTCGGTCTCCCTCAATGAACAGGTCCGCCTCGCCGAGAAGGAGGAGCGCAAGACCCGCGAGGAGGCTCGGAAGAAGGAACGCCGCGAGTTCGATCCCCAGCCCCTGCCCATCTTCGAGGTGACCCTCGACATGGTGGCCAGGAATGAACCCGCCCGGCTGCTCACCGCAGCGGCCGCCAAGGACGACGAACCGCTCCTCGCCGCCGCCAGCGGCACAGAGGTCGAGGACGAGGCGGACAAGGCCGACAAGGCCGGGGACGAACCCGAGCGCCTCGAACCCCAGTTGCGCGAGACCCTCGACATCCTGCGCGACTATCTCGATCTCCTCGCCGCCAAGGGGCAGCGTTTGGTCTTCGATGGCCGGTCCGCCACCGCCCAGAAATAGGTCCGCATAGGGGGACTGATGGCGGAGCCTGCATCCGCCGCTGCCCTCCGGTAGCCTGCGCCGCGTGAAGTTGATCTCGTGGAATGTAAACGGGCTCCGGGCGGTGCTGCGAAAGAACTTCCTGGAATACCTCGCCGCCGAAGACCCGGACATCCTCTGCGTTCAGGAAACCAAGGCCGGTCCGGACGACGTCCAGGCGCTCTGGCCGGCGGGCTACACGACATATTGGGATGCGGCCGAGCGGAAGGGATACAGCGGAACGGTGGTGTTCACGAAACAGCGGCCGGTGTCGGTCAGGCGCGGCCTCGGCATCGAGGAGCACGACCGCGAAGGCCGCGTGGTGACGGCGGAGTACGATCAGTTCTTCGTGGTGAATGTGTACGTGCCCAACGCGCAGCGCGGTCTGACCCGACTGCCGTACCGGCAGACGTGGGACCGGGATTTCCGCAAGTACCTGATGAAGCTGGGGCGGCGCAAGCCGGTGGTGTGCTGTGGTGATTTCAACGTGGCCCACACGGAGATCGACCTGGCGAATCCGAAGTCGAACGTGGGCAATCACGGCTTCACACCCGAGGAACGCGCGGGCTTCCAGTCGCTGATCGAGGCCGGCTTCGTCGATACCTTCCGCGAATTCGAACCCGGTGGCGGCCACTATACGTGGTGGAGTCCGATGTCGGGCGCCCGGGCGCGGAACGTGGGCTGGCGCATCGATTACGTGCTGGTCTCCGCCGCACTCCGGCCTCGGTTGAGGAGCGCCTTCATCCGGAACGAGATCATGGGGTCCGACCACTGTCCCGTCGGGGTCGAACTCGAACCCGATGCCCTTCAGTAGCGGACCCGCAGCACCTGGAAACGACGCCGCGCCGGGTCCGCAATGTCCTGACAGCGCTGTCCGCCAATCCGGGTGCCGCCGTCATCGCTCAACAACTCGGCCAATCGTCCCCCGGCTGCATTCCCTTCCAGGAAGAGCACGCTCTCGGCCTGAAATCCGCGCGGAATGAGCTGCGGCCGCGCCTCCGGTCGCTCCGAGACGCCGTCCCACAGAAACATCCGATGCCGTCCCCCGCCTTCCGCCGGGCCCCCCACCAGAAGATGGATCGAGCCGGCCCGATCCATGGCCCGCAGCCCCAGCCCGTTGAGGTCGGGACGGAGCGGCGGACCGAACCGGGCGGGCCGCCGTTCGATGACGTCGCGCGGATTCAGGAGCGGCACGATGAGGGCCCGCCCGTCGGGAACGGGATTGCGCAGGCCGATGAGCAACGAGTCGTCGGGCCCGGTGCCGAGGGCTTCGATGTTCCAGCCGCCCGGGGCCTCGGGGGGACGCGATGCGGCGTCGGCCACCCGGAACTCGCGGTAAAGGGGGTCTGCCGCAAGATCTCCCACCAGCGTGCGGTAAGGCGCCCCCACGGGCACCAGCGTCGCCTCAAGTCCTTCGCCCCGGACCACCGTGGCAAACAGGACATGGCGCGACGGACGGGGTTGCCCGGCGGGATTCCGGGAATGCGAACCGGTCCAGAAGAGGAGATCCCCCAGCCGGGTGGCCCCCTCGAAATCGGCCTCGTCGCGCCGGCGGAGGCCCAGGAACGACGAGACATCGACGGTGCGAACAGGCGGCCCGCCTTGATCGCGCCGGTACAGGCGGAGGACGTTGTCCTCGTCGCTGGCCACGGCAAAGAGCGATTCATTGACCAGGGCGGCGGCCGAGGCGTCGCAGCAACCGGTATAGGTGCGCTGTTCCGCGGCCCCCAACGACGGCTGGAGAAGCACGAGGAAGAGAACCAGGGCCATGGCACCGGCGATCCGCCGGGCGGTCCATGCCCCTGAAGCGGGCCACTCCGCAATCACGCTGTGCGGCTCAGACCCCGAGGTGCTCGTCGATGAAGTCGTAGGCCTCGCGGCGGATTTCGGGCGGAAACCGATGGGGAACATCGGGGTGGCGAACCCGCAGACGATGAGCGGCATGATGAAGGGCGTACACCGGACGGGCGGCGGCCGCAACCCGGCCAACGCTTTCCCAACGGAAATTCGTATCGTGAAGCGGCGCGCTGACGAACAGGGCCCGCGGGGCGAGAGCGGCGATCAGTTCATGGAAATCGAACGGCACCTCCCCGGGTCGCCCGACATATTTGCGGAGCCGCGGAAAATAGCGGGTCTGGGTCCAGCCGGTGAGATCGCCCCCCATGTAATCGACAAAGGAGTCGAAGGCGCAACTGGTGGCCACGACGCCGATGCGGGAGTCGAGAAAGGCGGTGAAGAGGGCGGTATGGCCGCCCAGCGAATGGCCGATGGCGCCAACCGGGCCGGGCCGGACGAAGGGCAGCGACTGGAGCAGATCGATGCCGCGCCGGTTGTTCCAGGTGGCAAGCCGGACACCGCTGGCGTAGCCGAGGCCGGAGAGGTCGGGATGGTAGTCCGCCAGCAGCGGGTAGGGCGTCGCCAGGCAAACCATCCCCCGCCGTGCAAGCTCGACGGCGTATTCGTCGTCGGGACTGTCCGCCAATCCGACCACGGTGCGAAACCCGGCCGCATGAGTCTGGTGGAGGCACAGGGCGGCCGGGCAGCGGCGGCCATCGAGTGCAGCACGCGGTACGAGCAGCCAGGCCGGCACCCGCCCCCCGGGATCGGCCGCGAAGGTGACGAGGCGGCGGACGTAGTCACCACAATCGGTCTCCTCTTCGATGGTGAAGGGCGGAGGCGTGCCCGGGTGCGGACGGGGATCCGGACCGGCGATGGCCTCGAATCCCGCCCGGATCTCCTCCTGGCGCGGGCGCCATTCGGCCGCGGAACGGGCCGTCCGAATCGCCCCCGAACGGGTGCGGTAGAGGAGCAGTTGATCCCGGGGCAGCCGGGGCACCGCCGGGTCCGGCGCCGCGGCCGCCAGGAGGGATGGGAGGATGGGGAGGGCCGCCAGCCGGCCGAGGGCGGTGCGCCGCGGAATTGCTTTGGCCCGGGCGGGGTCAGCTCGATAGCGTGAAGTCATGTTCTCGCACGTGGTGATTTTCTGGACGGATCCCGATCAGCCGGGGGCGGCGGATACGTTGATCGAAGGGCTCCATCATTACCTGCGTGACCTGCCCGGAATCCTTCATTTCCATGTCGGCCGCATGGTGCCCAGTCATCGGCCGGTCGTGGACCAAAGCTACCAGGTTGCCCTGAACCTCGTGTTTCCGGACAAGGCGACGCAGGACGCCTATCAGGACCATCCGCGGCATGTCGAGTTCGTCGAGAAGGTCTTCAAACGGGTGTGCCGGAAGGCCGTGGTGTACGACTTCGCCTGAGTTCTTCCCGCGCGGCCTCCAGCAGCGCGAGGGCCCCCGGGGAATCGGCGTGGACACAGAGAATCCGGGCGCGGAGCGGAATCCACGCCCCGCCCCGTCCCGGCCAGCCGCCCCGGGCGAGGAGTTCGCGCAGGCGCCTCACCGCGAGGGCGGGATCTTCGAGAAGCGCCCCCGGTTCGTCACGCGGCACCAGCGTGCCGTCGTCGCAGTAGCCGCGGTCGAGAAACGCTTCTTCCCAGACCGGTTGCCCCTGCGCCCGCGCCATGGCCGCCACCCGCCCGCCCGCGCGGGCCACAATCACCAGGCCCGGATCCAAATCAGCCACGGCCCTGACATGCGCCACAGCCAGGGCGTCGTCGCTGTCCGTGGCGTGGTACCAGGCGCCGTGGAGCTTCACATGGTGCAGGCGTACACCGGCGCCCTGCGTCAGGGACTGGAGAGCGCGAACCTGGTCGCGCAGCAGGGCGGGCCAGATGGCAGGGTCCGGGGCCAAGGCAGGGTGACGCCCAAATCCCTTTGGGTCCGGCCAGCCCGGGTGGGCCCCGACCCGGACACCATGGGCGCGGGCGAGTTCCAAACAGACGGCCATGGAGGCCATGTCGCCCGCATGCCCGCCGCACGCAATGTGAACGGCATCGAGACGTGCCATGAGCCTGGCGGTCAGCGCGGGATCCTCGCCTTCGCCGAGATCGCAGCCGAGGGCGGGAGTGGGCATGCTCATGACTTCGTACCATCTCCAACGGGCACAAACCGGATCGACTGGCTCGACCGACACTGGACCAGCCATGCGAGGAAGCGGGGATCGAGCAGGGCGATCTTCGGGTATCCTCCCACGGTGGGACCATCGCGCAGCGTGACAATCGGCCGGCCGTCGGGCGGCACCTGGAGCGATCCTGGAAGGACGGGTTCGCTCAGAATGGATTCCCCGGGTACCGGGAGAGGCTCCCCTTCCAGGCGGTAGCCCGTGCGGTCGCAGCGCGAACTGACGCGCCATTCGGTGTCGAACAGGGCGTCCCGTGCAGCCTGGGGGAAGAGATTCCATTGGGGCCCCGGCCAGACCGGGAGCGGCGGAGGGCTGGCGTAGTCGCGTTGCTCGGCGGGATCGAGCCAGCGCTGGCCCACGCCGCTCGGCCACGAAGGCCACGCCTGCGCCCGGCGATAGAGGACTGCCCCGGCGGACAACGGTTCCCCAAGGCCGCCGCGGGGAAAGGCGCTGACACTGCCGAACCAGCGATCGGCGACAAATCCGCCACGCACACCGAGGTACGACCAGACGCCGGACGGCGAAGGCGGAATGGAAAAGCGATCGCCTTCCTCAAGAGTCCGCGTGTGCCAGCGATCCGGTTGGGCCGGATCGTGGGGAACCGACGCGCCGGCAACGGACACCTCGACACGGCGCAAGGCCCGCCATTGGGCGCCGTGCAGGAGCACCTCCAGAACCGGAACCCCAAGGGGATTGCCGAGAAGCCGGTTGGCCCAACGCGACGCATGGTCGTCGAGGGCCCCTCCGGGCGGCACTCCGAACCGTCTCCAACCCCGACGACCCAGGTCCTGAAAGGAAACCCCCAGTCCGGGATCGAGAAGTTCGAGGACAGCCTCGTTCATGACGGCGTCGGAGCTTGGGAAGCCACCGGAACGAACCGGACAGCGTCGCCGGGGTGGAGTCGGAAGGCGGCGGCCACTCCCGCGGCGGCGCGGACGGGATCGAGAATGGGCAGTTCGGTGCGGCCTATGAGGTTCCAGCCGCCGGCTGTGGCGCACGGGTACACCGCGGTGAAAGGGCCGCCAATGGCTACCGAACCCGCCGGCACCTTCACCCGGGGGGTCTCGATCCGGGGCGTGTGCAGGCGCGGGTCAAGCCCGCCCAGGTAGGCGAAGCCCGGCGCAAATCCCAACCCCAGCACCCGGTACTGTCCCTGGGTGTGGAGCGTAATCGCATCGGCCACCGACAATTGGGCCGCCGCCGCGACCCGTTCCAGATCGGGTCCGTCGTAGATCACCGGGATTTCGATCGCATGGGGCGGTGGAGACGGCTTGCGGGCGGGGCGGAGGGCCGGTTCCAGAAGGCCTGAGATCGACGCGGCCTCAGGGCGTGTGCCGGGTTCGAATTCAAGCAGGAGCGTGGTGAACCCCGGAGTCGCCTCGAGCAAACCCACCGGCGGATGCTCATCGAGGCGCCGCCACAGCGCCTGGGACCGTTGGAATGCCTCGTCATCCACCCGGTCGGCGAACCGCACCAGGCAGGCATCCGGTCCGTAGTTGTCGATTCGCAGGCTCACAGACGCAGGCGAACAAGACCGCGCCCGTCTCGTAGCCGCGGAAGCGGCCCCCGGGCGAGTTCTTTTTTCTTTGGGCTGCCCCAAATATTCAACGCCTATGC
This sequence comes from Verrucomicrobiia bacterium, assembly GCA_019634625.1. NCBI lineage: Bacteria > Pseudomonadati > Verrucomicrobiota > Verrucomicrobiia > Verrucomicrobiia bacterium. The sequence goes on along the minus strand of JAHCBA010000012.1, from coordinate 2,157 downwards.
GAACAACAGGAAACTGAATCCCCGCAACCGCGGGACCTGTCCGAGCGGTACCCCCCCCCCGGCCGCCGTCCTGCCCGAATCACGTCAGATCCCCCCATTCCCGCCGTTCCGCCCCCCCAACCCGCAAAACCAAATAGTATAGCGGCAGCCATTTTATTGTGGACTATGCGCTTTTCCCCAGTACCCCACCAGAAATCCCATCCTGCCGCTGGGGATGACCTGATCGCGGACCGTCAATAATTCACTGTCGGTCTTCTTATACGATTTCGGTCAACATTAGCTTGTCAGTCCTATTATATTTATGTTTTAAGAAAGTCAATAATCAAAGGCCGGTCATATTATATGATTTTAGTCAACTTCAGTTTGTCAGGCCTATTATTCTACGGGTCAGGCATGTGATTGTGGACTATTCGATTTTCCCCAGTATCCCGCCAGAAATCCCATCCTACCCTCTACCGCTGGGGATGACCTGATCGCGGACAGTCAACGATAAACAATAAGATAAATGGACAGGCTATTTAAACGATTTCGGTCGGCAGTATTTTGTCAGTCCTATTATTTAATTGAGCCCCAAGGCCCATGCTTGCTGCCTTGCGCACCGGGTAACGGAACCGGAAGGTGGTTGCCATGTCTGGGCGGCATTCCATCTGGCTGGGTTTGGCGCTCATGCTGCACTTTATCCCGGGAACGACGGCAGATGGGACGGGCGGAGATGCCGTGACGCCGGATGTCGAAGGATTGCTGCGGCGCACCTTCGAGCGGGCCAAGGCCCTCTCCGAGGCCGCCAGTGCCCCGGTGTACACCCACCGCAAGTGGTCCGTCGTCGAGAACCTCGATGGTGGCGGAACCGTCCGACGAACGGTGGAGAAGGAGTACCAAGTGACACTCACCCGGGGGATGACGCACAACCGGTTGATGGCCTTGAATGGCAAACGGTTGTCGGACGAGGAGAGTTCCGCGTTGTCCGAGCGGGAACGAAGATGGCGCGACAAGTACGCGGTCGGGCCCGGGCAATCCTCAACGGACCGGATGGATCAGTTGGTCAACGAAGAGCTTTTCGAGCGGTTCAAGTTCACTTGGGACCGCCGTGAAGAAGTGCGGGGTCGGGGATGCCATGTCCTGATCTTCCGGCCGAAAACGGGCCCGCTTCCGGAGGAGCGGTTGATGGACCGGATTATCAATCGCCTGCACGGAACGGTCTGGATCGATGAAACGGAGTTCGAGATCGCCCGGGCGGAGGCTCACACGGAAGGCGCCGTGCGGATGTGGGGAGGACTGCTGGGGGCGCTCGATTTTTTCCGCCTCACCGTCGAGCGCGATCGCGGCAAGGAGGATGTCTGGTTCAACCGCCACGCCATGGCTGAGATCCGGGGCCGGAAGCTATGGTCCACTCTCCACATGCGGATGCGGGAAACGGGCGGCGATCTGCGCCTATGGGCGGACGACACCGCCTTGGCCACGGCGTTGCCATTGGCGCCCTGACCCCGGTCAGGGCAGGCGCTCGAGGTTGATGTCCTTGAATGCCACCAGACCCTTGCCGCCCCCATGGATCTGGAGGCCGATGCGTCCAAACTGGGCCAGGGACTCATCGGGTTCGGTGTAGTCGATGGTCTGGACCCCATTGATGGTGAGCACCACGCGGCGTCCTTCGGCCCGCATTTCGTAATGGTTCCATTCGCCCTCCTTGACGGCGCGCTCGGCCACTCCTTCCTCGGGCTTGGCCAGGATCTTGTTGCGGCGGCTCTCGTCGTAGAGGGCGCCCCACCAACCCTTCCCGACATCGGCCTGATACCCGATCATTTCGTGGTGGTTGGGGACGCGTTCGCTGCGAATCTGGATTCCCGAGTTGACGAAGCCCTCGGTGCCGAGGAGGCGGACCTTGAGGCGCAGGACGAAGTTCGTATAGCGCTCGGTGGTGGCGAGGAATTCGTTCCGGGGGACGGTGTCAGTGAGGGACCCGCCGACTAGGGCCCCGTACTCGATGCGCCAAGTCTTGTTGGTGTCGCCATCCCAGCCCTTGAAGGAATGGCCATCGAAAAGCGATTCGATACCGGCGTGTGAAGCAAGGGTGGCAAACGCGAGGCAGGCTGCGGCGACCAAGGGGGCGTTCATGGGAAGGACGCTGCCGGAACCCATGGCCAATGGCCAGTCCAGCCT